>NZ_AKJD01000138.1 GCF_000282515.1 Pseudomonas sp. GM80 | reverse complement strand
CTGCCGAAGGCTGCGATCTTTAATGTTTCACCGCCAACTCCACCAAATGATCCTCAACCTCCTGCGGCTTGAGCACCAGCACGTCGCTTTCCAGCGCATCCAGCACCACTTCCGCGGTATTGCCGATCAGCGCCCCTGACAAACCGGTCCGCGCCACCGTGCCAATCACCGTCACCGCCGCCTGCAGCTTGTGCGCCATGAACGGAATCAACACATCCGCCGGCCCTTCCTCAATGTGCAGATGTTCATCATCGACATCGAACTCCGCCTGAAACGCCCGGCATTGTTCGCGATAGCGCGCCTCGATGGTTTCGCTCAGTTGCAGCGTCGGGTCCGCCGCTGACAACATCGGTGAGGGATGCGCTGCGATCACATGCAGGTGCGCTTTGGCCAGACTGGCAATGTCGTAGCCATGATCAATGATCGTTGTGTGCAAATGCCGGTGTTCGCCATCGACATTGCCGACATCCACCGCCGCCAGAATCACTTTGTCCTTCCACGAACTGGCGGTTTTCACTAGCAGCACCGGGGTCGGGCAGTGGCGCAGCAGTTTCCAGTCTGCCGGGGTCAGCAGGGCTTTTTTTAGCGAACTGTCCGGGAAATGCTGTTTGACTACCAGCCCGCAGCCCTCGGCCTGCTGCACATCAATGATGGTTTCATGCAGGCTTTCGTTCCACGCCTGCTCGGTGGTGACGCTGTAACCGTCGGCCAGCAGCGCGGCCTTGAGCACGCCGAGCATGCCGGCGTGGTCGTGCTTTCTGTCGCACACCAGCAGGTGCAGATGGGCCTGGGTCACACCCGCGATCAACTTGGCGCGCTTGAGCGCCAGGCTTTCCGAATGTTCGGGTTCGATGACCACCAGAATGCTGCGAATGGCTTGCATGAGCGGAGTCTCCAGCAAAGAAAAGGCACGGCGTTGCACAACTATAGTTGCTGCTCATGCGCCCGTGACTTGATGCATATCAACGCGGGCGGCTGGTGGTCTGCGGGCAGGCCGGTATAATCGGCGCCCTTCGCTCGAACACCTTTACCGTGAGCCCCATGATCCTTCCCGAAATCCACGAATTCCTTGGCTGCCGCACGCCAGACGCCTGGGTCCAGGCCGCCCTGGCCGATCAGGAAACCCTGCTGATCGACCACAAGAACTGCGAGTTCAAGGCTGCCAGCACCGCGCTGAGCCTGATAGCCAAGTACCATTCCCACGTCGACCTGATCAACATGATGTCGCGTCTGGCACGGGAAGAACTGGTACACCACGAACAGGTCATGCGCCTGATGAAACGCCGCAAGATCGAGCTGCGCCAGTTGCACGCCGGCCGTTATGCGTCGAGCCTGCGCAAGGTGGTGCGTAGCCATGAACCGGTGAAACTGGTGGATACGCTGGTGGTGGGGGCGTTTATCGAAGCGCGCAGTTGCGAACGGTTCGAAGCGCTGGTGCCGCATCTGGACGAAGAACTCGGCAAGTTCTACTTTGGCCTGCTGAAAAGCGAGGCACGGCATTTTCAGGGGTACCTGAAGCTGGCCTATCAGTACGGCGAGGCCAAGGACGTTGAGCAAGTGATCGTGCGGGTTCGTGCTGCCGAGCAAGAGCTGATTGAGTCGCCGGACGAAGAATTCCGGTTTCACAGCGGTGTGCCTGTCGCGGCATAGCCCTGTTCGAAAAAACAACGTCAAAAGATCGCAGCCTTCGGCAGCTCCTACGGGGAAACGCATTCCAAATGTAGGAGCTGCCGGAGGCTGCGATCTTTTGCGTGTGATTGTTAAAAACTCTTAAGAGTATGAAACATCACCGATAACCGGCTTCCACCCACGAATGCCGCCATAATGTCGACCCTTTCACACATGGGTTGGCACACGGTCGTTATGGATAACCTGGGTTTTGGCAAAGTCCTGCTGGTGGAAGACGACGAGCGCCTCGCGGCGCTGATCGCGCACTTCCTCGAACAACATGGCTACGAAGTCCGCTCGGTGCATCGCGGCGATCTGGCCGTGGCCGCGTTTCTTGAATTCAAGCCGAAAGTGGTGGTGCTCGACCTGATGCTGCCGGGGCAGAGCGGTCTGCAGGTGTGCCGCGAGATTCGCAGCGTGTCGGACACGCCGATCGTGATTCTGACGGCCAAGGAAGACGACCTCGATCACATCCTCGGGCTTGAATCGGGAGCCGACGACTATGTGATCAAACCGATCAAGCCGCCGGTTCTGCTGGCCAGGTTGCGTGCCTTGCAGCGACGTCAGGTGCCGGACAACAGCGTGGTCAGCGCCATGGAGTTCGGCCGGTTGAGCATCGACCGCAGTTGTCGCGAAGTGCGCCTGGCCGGCGAGATCATCGAAATGACCACCATGGAATTCGAGCTGCTCTGGTTGCTGGCCAGTGCCGCCGGCAAGATTCTTTCGCGCGATGACATCCTCAATCGCATGCGCGGCATTGCCTTCGATGGCCTTAACCGCAGCGTCGACGTGTACATCAGCAAGTTGCGCAACAAGCTCAAGGACAACCCCCGCGAACCGGTGTGCATCAAGACTGTGTGGGGCAAGGGGTATCTGTTCAATCCGTTCGCGTGGGAGCTGTAGATGCTGCGGTTATTTTTCGGGCTGTTTCTGGTCATGACGGTGGGGCTGGTGTTGGCGTTGCAGACGGTTGAACACACGTTCGATGCGCTGCTCGATTATCAGCAACGCGACTACAACCGTGAAGCCGTGCGCGGTCAGGCCTGGACGCTCACTCAGCAGTTACGTGAACTCGATGGCCCGGCCCGGGAAAACCAGCTGCAATCGATACGCCCGCACTACGGGCTGGGGCTGACGCTGGTCGATGCCGGCCAACTGAACCTGACCGACGAGGAAAAAACCGAGCTGGCCGATGGCTTGCTGGTCATCCGCGACAAATACAGCCAATACATTTCCGCGATCGATGGCGGCGCGCAGTTGCTGAGTATTCGCCTGCCCGCCGAACCGAGCCTGATGCCTTTCTACATCGTCGCGGCGTACCTGATGATTGCCGTGGTGATCGGTATCGTCCTGTTTTTCTGGGTGCGTCCGCACTGGCGTGACCTGGAAAAGCTGCGGCTGGCCGCCGAGCGTTTCGGCGGCAACGACTTGTCGTCGCGTATTCAATTGTCGAAACGCTCGAACATCCGCGATCTGGCGGAGCACTTCAACTTGATGGCCGCACGCATCGAGGGACTGATCGCCAATCAGCGCGAGCTGACCAATGCCGTGTCTCACGAATTGCGCACGCCGATTGCGCGGTTGTCATTCGAACTTGATCAACTCAAGCAGCAACCGGACGCCAGCCAGAACCGCGAACTGATCGCCGACATGTACGCCGACCTCGGCGAGCTGGAGGAGATGGTTTCCGAACTGCTGACCTACGCCAGCCTTGAGCGCGGCGCGACGGTGATCAAACGCGAGAACATTCAGGCCGCCAACTGGCTCGACAGCGTCGTCGGCAGCGTGGCGCTGGAAGCGGAAGCGGCGGGGGTGCAGTTGCTGATTAGCGATTGCCGGCTCGACACCGTGCGCATCGAACCGCGGTTCATGGCGCGGGCAGTGATCAATCTGCTGCGCAACGCCATTCGTTATGCCGAGCAGCGAGTCGAAGTGACCCTGGTGCGCCACGGCGATTATTACGAAGTGCGCGTAAACGACGATGGCCCGGGCGTGCCGCTGGAAGGGCGGGAGAAGATTTTCGAGCCATTTTCTCGGCTGGATGCCAGCCGGGATCGGCGTACCGGCGGGTTTGGTTTGGGCCTGGCATTGGTGCGGCGGGTGTCGCAGTCCCATGGCGGGCAGGTTGAAGTTGGCGAATCGGAGTGGGGCGGGGCGTCGTTTCGGATGAGCTGGGCGCATCTGGATTGAATTGTATTGGCCGTGCTGGCCTCATCGCGAGCAGGCTAGCTCCCACAGGGTTGGTCGGTGTTGCCACTGTATTGGCAACGCCGCAAGACCTTGTGGGAGCCTGGCTTGCCAGCGATGGGGCCGGCACAGGCAGCAAAAAATCAGCTGAAGATCAGAAATCCCACTTGGTCGTCAGCATCACATTGCGCGGCTCGCCGTAGAACGTCGTGTCGAAGTTGCCCAGCCCCGTCAGGTAGCGCTTGTCGAACACGTTGTTGGCGTTGACCATAAAGCTCAGATGCTCGTTGTACTGGTAACGGCTCATCAGGTCGACAAGGGTGTAGCCACCTTGCTTGATGCGCGTGTAATCGCCGGCCGGCGCACTGTAGATCTTGCCGTAGAACGCGCTTTGCCAGCTCACACCGCCACCGACGGTGACTTTGTCGAGCACGCCGGGCAAACGGTAGGTGGTGAAAGTGCGCACCACGTGTTCCGGCTTGGTGGTCGACAGCGGATAACCGTAGATGCGCTGCTCGTCGGCATCGCGGCTGCGCGCGTAGGTGTAGCCGGCGGAGACGTTCCAGCCGTCGGCCAGTTCGCCGGCCAGTTCCAGTTCCACGCCTTTGGTGGTGGCGCCGTCGATGGCTTTGTAAATGCCTTCGTTGGTCACCGCATTGGTGCCGATCGACTCGGCAACGCCGTCCTGTTCGATGCGGAAGAACGCCAGACTGGCGTTCAGGCGACCGTCGAAGTACGCGGCTTTAAGGCCGGCCTCGTAGCTGTCGCCCTCGACCGGCGCGAGGGTCGAACCGTTGCTGTCCTTATAGGTTTGCGGTTGGTAGATGCTGGTGTAACTGGCGTACAACGAGTAGGTGTCGTCGAGGTCATAAACCACCCCGGCGTACGGTGTGACCACGCCGTGCTCCTTGTAGCTGGCGTGGGTGTCGTCGAGCCCGGCGCCCGGGTTGTAGCCGTAGTCTTCGTTGTATTTGAAGGTGCTCAAGCGGCTGCCGAGAATCACCGACAAATCATCGGTCGGGTGCAGGCGCGTGGCCAGGTAAATGCCGTTCTGGCTCTGTGTGCGCTCGTACTTGCCGTTCTTCGGGAAATCCTGTTTTGGCAGATCGCCGCGCCAGTCATAGATGCTCCCCGGTACTTGCGAAAAGGCGCTGGTGTCGTAGGTCGAACCGGTCTGGCGCGAGTGCGCGGTCATCACGCCGGCCACCAGTTCATGTTCGCGACCGCCGAGGGAGAATGGACCGGAGACGTTGACGTCAGCCGTGTTCTGCACGCGATGGCCTTCCCAGCGGCCCCAGTACAGGAACATCCCTTCACCCGTGGCGCGATCCGGGTTGCCGCCGCTCGCCGACGCCAGGCGAGTGTCGTGGTCGGTGGTTTTCTGGTCGACGCTGACCTTGAATTTCCAGTCATTGGCCAGCGCCTGTTCGAGCGAGGCGAAGTAGGTGATGTTGTCGAAATCGCGACGGCTCCAGTCGGCACCGGAGTTGAAGTGGCGCGCAAAGTCTGTGCGACCACCGTCGCTGAAGTACACCGGGTTGCCGGTCCAGGAGGTGCCGCGTGGGGTGGTGCTGGACTTGTCGATGCCGAAGGTCAGCAGGGTATCGTCGGTCAGGTCGGCTTCGAGGATGCCGTAGAACAGGTCTTTCTTCTGGCTGTAGTGATCGAGGTAGGAATTCTTGTCCGAGTAAGCGCCGACGAAACGCCCGCGCACATTGCCCGAATCGGTCAGCGAACCGGAGATGTCGCCGACAGTGCGGTAGGCATCCCACGAGCCGACGGTGCCGCTGATCGAGGCCTTGAATTGCTTGGTCGGCTTCTTGCGGATCAGGTTGACCGTGGCGGACGGGTCGCCATTACCGGTCATCAGCCCGGTCGCGCCCTTGATGATTTCGACGCGGTCGATGCTCGCGGCGTCGTCACCGTTGTTCGGGTTCTCGCCGTAAACACCGTCGTAGGGGATGTTGATGCCGTCGTACTGGAAGTTGGTGATCGCCAGGCCCCGCGCGGAAAATTCGCTGCGGTCGCTGTCGTATTTCTGCGTCGAAACACCGGGCGTGTTGCGCAGCGCATCGCCGACGCTTTGCACGCCGCGATCATCCATTTGCTGGCGGGTAATCACGGTGACCGATTGCGGGGTTTCGCGAATCGACAACGGCAGGCCGGTGGCCGAGGACATGCTGCCAGTGGTGTAGGCGTGAGTGTCTTCGGTGGTGGCGCCGAGACCCTCGGCAGAAATATTGGTGGCGCCCAGTTGCAGGGCGGCGGTTTCAGCGGCTTGGGCACTAAGGCTCAGCAGCGCCAGCGCCAACGGGCACAAGGCAAAACGAAAACGGACGTACGGCATGGAGATCCCTTTGCATCAAATCGATCGGTCGTTGAAGTGCTTCTGAGGGTTAACCGAACGAAACACACAAAAGGGAACTGCCCCAGCAAAAATCCCCGCATCCCCCTGTAGGAGCTGCCGCAGGCTGCGATCTTTTGACGTTGGTTTTCTTTTGACGTTGGTTTTTAAAAACAAGATCAACAGTTAAAAACAAGATCAACAGATCGCAGCCTTCGGCAGCTCCTACATTGGGGTGTTTATCAGGTGCTGATGCCGAGGCGTTGGTGCCACTGGGCGAGGGATTCTTCGGGGTAGACGTCGAATTGTTTGTCCTTGGCTTTGGCGTCGACCTCAACCCACGGAGCTTTCGAGCCGAGCATCAGGTGCGTGTGCTCCGGTGGCACGGGCAGCGGCGTATCGATTGCGCTGGCAAACGGGTGGATCAGCTCCGGCCACTGCGGGCTGAACAGCCACAGACCGCTGCCGCACAATGAGCAGAAATGCCGTTCGGCGCTGCTGCGATGGGCACGCTTGTCGCCTTCGTCTTTCATCTTCGCGTGGTAGATGGCGATGTTTTTGCGGCCGTGAACCTTGAGCGAGGTCGCGTCACCGCCCAGGTTGATCGCGTAGCCGCCACCGCCCTGGGTCTTGCGGCAGATCGAGCAGTAGCAACGTTGATAAGGGTAGGGATGGGCGCTGGTGAGACTGAAGGTGACAGCGCCGCAGTGGCAGGAGCCTTTTAAATGCATGACGGGGGCCTCCGGTTGGCTGGGATGGGTTCGGTTCAGCCTAGAAGATGTGCGGTGAATGTGTTGCCGCCATCGCGAGCAGGCTCACTCCTACAATTTGAAATGCATTCCCCTGTAGGAGTGAGCCTGCTCGCGATAAACGATAACGCGGTTGCACTGGACGCCCACTCTTCCCCAAGTCAGCATGTTCCCCTAAAAACAGGGATCAAAAACCCATGCGACGACTTCCCTCACTGGCCGCCCTGCGCACTTTCGAATGCGCCGCCCGTCACGCGCATTTTGGCCGGGCCGCCGCTGAACTGTGCGTCACCGACAGCGCCGTCAGCCACCAGATCCGCCAGCTCGAAGAACAGCTCGGCGTCTCGCTGTTCATCCGCGAAGGCCGGCAGATTCGCCCGACCATCGCCGCCGGGCGCCTGATGCAGAGTCTGCAGCAAGCCTTCGAACTGATCGGCGATGCCTGCGATGAACTGCGCGATCCGTCCTCGCTGGCGGTATTGCGCCTGGCCGTCACCGCTGAGCTGGCGCAGAAATGGCTGATGAGTCGTCTCAGCGATTTCTACGCGCGCTACCCGCACATCACCTTGCACCTCTACGAACAACCGATCGACGCCAGCGCTCCCGGCGAAGACATCGACCTGGCGATCACCTACGGCACCGGCCCGGCCGACAGCAGCGCTTATTTCGTGCGGCCCTTGCCGGCGCTGCAGTTCTTCCCGGTGTGCAGCCCCGGCCTGTTCAACCAGGGCACATTGAAAACCCCGAAGGATCTGGCCCGCCACTGCTTGCTGCACGACGACCAGGACGGCAAGACCTGGACCGCCTGGCTGACCAGTCACGCCGGCGATCAACGCCCGCAGCGTCAGTTGTATTTCGCCCATGCAGGTCTGGCGCTGGAAGCGGCGGCGCAAGGGCAGGGCGTGGCGATGGGCGACAACCTCACGGCGCAGGAAGACTTGCAGAGTGGTCGGCTGGTACGGCCGTTCTCCTGGAGCATGACTGCGCTCGGCCAATATGCGCTGGTCTGCGAACGGGTGCGCATGGAGCGTCCGGCGGTGGCGCAGATGCTTGAGTGGTTCAACGATCAGCTGGCTGATTGATGAGTTGAATTCAACTGTTCCGCAATATTCATCGTTGGCGAGCCCGCAGCCAACGCCCGTACCTTGTGGTCATTCCCATCGCGAAGACGAGGTTTGACCATGGCACGTTTGCTCGACTCCACCCCTAAACACGACGGCTTCCGTCTGCCCGGCGAATTCGAAAGCAAGTCCGGCTGCTGGCTCGGCTGGCCGGAACGCACCGACGTCTGGCGCAACGGCGCCAAGCCGGCGCAGAAAGTCTGGGTGCAGATTGTCACCGCCATCTCCCACAGCGAACCGGTCACCGTCTGCGCCTCGGCCGCGCAATTCGCCACCGCCCGCCGCCAGTTGCCACCGCAAGTGCGCGTCGTGGAAATGACCTGCAACGACACCTGGTTCCGCGACAGCGGCCCGTGCTTCGTGGTCAACGACCAGAGCGGCGAAGTGCGCGGCGTCGACTTCGAGTTCAACGCCTATGGCGGCCTCGACGGCGGCCTCTACTACCCGTGGGACAAGGACGACCAGATTGCCAGCAAGATCCTCGAAATCGAGCGCTTCGACCGCTACCGCGCACCGTTGATTGCCGAACTTGGCGGCATTCAGAGCGACGGTCAGGGCAGCATCCTCACCACCGAACAATGCCTGCTCAACCGCAACCGCAACCAGCACCTGGGCAAGGACGAAGTCACCCGGCGGCTCACCGATTATCTCGGCGCCGAGCAAGTCATCTGGCTGCCGCGCGGCTGCAAATTCGACGAAACCGATGGCCACGTCGACGATCTCGCCTGTTTCGTCCGTCCCGGCGAAGTGGTGCTGCAATGGACCGACAACCGCGACGATCCACAGTGGGAAATCTATCAAGAGGCCTACGACATTCTGCGCAGCACCCGCGACAGCCGTGGGCGCGAGTTGACTGTGCATAAACTGCCGCAACCGGACGTGCTCGAATGGACCGCCGAGGAAGCCGAAGGCCTCGACCAGCAGGACAGCACCCACACCCGTCAGGCCGGCACGAAAATCTGCGCGTCGTACATCAACTACTACGCCGGCAACAGCTCGATCGTGGTGCCGCTGTTTGGCGATCGTCAGGATCGGGTAGCCCTGGCGACGCTGGCCGAACTGTTCCCGCAACAGAAGATCGTCGGCATCGAAAACTCCCGGGAAATTCTCCTCGGCGGCGGTAATGTCGCGTGCATCACCATGCCGCAATACGCCGGCACGCCTGTCCACAAGAAGGGAGCCTGACCATGCGCCTGCACAAACTGACTCAAGCGTTATTGCTGGTGCTTGCACCCTTGTGTGTGCAGGCCGCCGACACCGCGAAACCGGTGGTCAACTTGTACATCTGGGGCGAGTACCTGGCCCCGGATACCTTGAAAAACTTCGAGGCGAAAACCGGCATTCATGTGGTTGCCGATCATTTCGATTCACTGGAAACCGTCGAGACCAAACTGCTCACCGGGCGCAGTGGCTACGACCTGGTGCTGACCGCAGGCCAGCACCTGTCACGGGCCATCGAAAGCGGCGCGATTCAGCCGCTGGACAAGGCGCGGGTGCCGCACTTTGCCGGCGTCGGTGAGGAATTCCGTCAGCACATGGCGGCGTTCGATCCGGGCAACCGTTATGCCGGGATCTACGCGTGGGGCACCACGGGCGTGGGCTATCAGGAGGAGGCGGTCAATAAGCGTTTGCCCGATGCGCCAAAGGACAGTTGGGCGATGTTGTTCGATCCGGCCGTGGTGTCGAAATTCGCTGATTGCGGGGTGAGCCTGCTCAATGATCCGAACGAGGTGTTCGCTGCGGTCATGAAGTACATGGGCCTGGACATCAACCGGCAAAACCTCGACGAACTGAAACTCGCCGAGCAGCAACTGGCGAAAATCCGTCCGTACATTCGCTACTTCGACAATGACCTGAACATCAGCGATCTGGCCAACGGCAATACCTGCGTGGCGATGTCGTGGAACGGCAACGTGGCGATCGCGGCGGGGCAGGCAGAGGCGGCGAACAAACCGTTCAAACTCAGTTACCGGATTCCGAAAGAGGGCACGTTGATCTGGTTTGACGCGATGGTCATTCCCAAGGACGCCCCGCACCCGCAGGCCGGGCTGGCGCTGATGGATTACTTGATGACGGCGGAAGTCATGGCGCCGATCACCGACACCATTCACTACGCCAATGCGATCACGGCGGCGGACGGTCTGGTCGATGCAGCGATCCGCAATGATCCGGGGACCTACCCCTCGGCCGACGTCAGGGCCACGCTGTACAGCAAAAACGACAACGGCAAAGCCTTCAATCGCGCGCTGATCCGCGCCTTCAGCCGCCTCAAATCCGGTCTCTAACCCCACATTCCCCCTGTAGGACCTGCCGCAGGCTGCGATCTTTTGATTTTGTTCTCAAAATCAAAAGATCGCAGCCTGCGGCAGCTCCTACATGTTTGGGTTTTCAGCACAGGTGAATCGGTGCCATCTGACCCACCCCTGAACTCTGTAGGAGTGAGCCTGC
>NZ_AKJD01000137.1 GCF_000282515.1 Pseudomonas sp. GM80 | reverse complement strand
CTGCGATCTTTTGATCTTGTTTTTTGCAGGGCAAAATCAAAAGATCGTCCGAACGCGGCCCGAGCCTTCGGCAACTCCTACAGGGGTTCGGTTGAACTTGGTGGAGTGTGCGCTCCTCTACAGGGAAACCTATGGAGGATTGGCCATGAGCGACGACCTGCAAGCCCCGGATGTGAACACCTGGCAGCGTCTGTTCGAGGATGAGACGTACTGGCAGCAATCCCCCGACGCCCACTATTTCGACCTGCAACGCATTGCCGACGACCTGCTCGGCCAAGGCGCCATCGACCTGGAGCAGTGGCAGATCCTGCGCGCCAAAGCCGATGATTTGCACAAGGATTCCCCCGCCGTAAACGTCGCCCGTGAACTGGACGACCCCCAAGCCTGAGGACAGCCCCATGAAACCCATCACCCAAGGCGAACACCCCGACGAACCCCGGCCACCGGGCGAAACCGAACGCGACAACGACGCACTGCGCCCCACCGATCCAAAACAGCGCGAGCGCAGCGGCAAAGGCACCCCCAGCGGCGAATCGACCGCGCAGGACACCGCAAAGCAACAAACCGAAGCCAAGCCCTGAACAGCGTCTATGCTCAGTGGCACGCCCGCGCCGAACACACGTCGGCGCTGGGCGCTGCCATTCATCACAGGGAAAGTATCGCTTATGAAGCTCAACGCACTGGCCAAGGCCATCACCCTCGCAACTGTACTGTCCACCACCAGTTTTGCGGCACTGGCTGCCGATATTCCGTTGTCCGCCACGGTTGAGGCGGATAAGGTCACCACCAAAGTGATTTCCGTCGATGCGGCCAATCATCAGGTGGTACTGGAAGGCGCCGAAGGTAAGCCGGTTCACGTTCAGCTCAGCGACAAGGCAAAAAACCTAGGCAATCTGAAGGCCGGTGATAAGGTCGATATCGAAGTGCAGCGCTCGGTCGCCGCTTATCTCGATACCGATGTGGATAAAGGTCTGCCTGGCTCAGTCGAGCGTAGCGGTGAGTTGCGCAAGGCCCCGGGCAGCGATAACCCCGGCGGCGAAGCGTTCCGTCAGGTTCAGGTACAACTGAAAATCACCAAAATTGATTTGAAGAAAAACCAGGTGACCCTGGAAAACCCATCGGGGCAATCGAAAACACTCGACGTCAAACGGCCAGAGATTCAGGCGAAACTCAAGGATTTGAAAGAAGGCCAGAGCGTCATCGTCACTTACACCGATATATTAAAAGTGACCAGCGAGCATGAGAGCTGAGTATTAACTCTACAGAATGATTATTCTTGTACAGCTTGTTGTATGAGAATAATCATACTATTTGAGTTCAACCAAGAGACTGGAAAGTTTGCCGGGAAATATCGGCGATACACAGTTTTTAACTTTTCAGTACATAAATTTCATGATTATGCCTGACGACATAAGCGCCAACTTCCATTAAAATCCCTTCCGTTCGCCCAGTGTCAGGGCTCTTTACCGGTGCATGGATTGCCAGGCCATTACACTGGGCGAACACCTCTTCGGAGGTGTATGTATACAATTTCAGATAAAAAAACGGCGACTTATAAAAGTCGCCGTTTTTTATTGCCACCGATCAGGCTGATGTGCGTATAGCCGGTTTACCCTGTTGCCCCTGAAAACGTTTGAGCGTGGCCTGATACATTTTGGTTCGCCGATGTTCTTTGCCGTAGGTGCCTGCCGCCGCCACGGTGCCGGACTGGATATGGTCGAGGTAACGGAATATCTTGCGTGGCGAAAGAAACTTGATGCCATAGCCGCGCGCCGCCATGCGGTCCTGTAGCGTGTAACCCGGCACGCGATCATCCATGCAGAAGTGCAGGCCTTGGGACTTCATCAATCGAGCATTCCACAAGGTGCAGAAACTCTTCAGATGAGTTTCCCTGTAGGGTTTTGGTTCTTTCGAGCGCAAGCCCAACTGTTGTTTTGCGCGACGAACATAGTGCTTGCAAAAACGCGAAGTTAAGCGCCAGGTATCTCTCAATGCGCCGCGATTGATTTGCTCGACACAACCGACCGCGGCGATATCCGCAGACTTTGTGCACTCAAGCATCATCATTGCGAAGACTTCCTTGTCGTAGACAAAGGTGTCGGTGTGCAACAAAAACAGATAATCGCTTTCAACTTTCTCCAGCGCCAGATCCAGTGCCTTGCCATGGGCAATGTGTCCAGGCTCTTTGCCCGGTGAGCGCCGTTCGATCAGATTGATCCAGTCAAGCGAACGCAAGTAATCCAGACTTTCATCGGCTGAATCATTGTCCACCACCCACACTGGAATCCGCTGTTCCTGAACGTGCTCACGCAACAGCTCCAGACACATACGAGTGAGGTCCGGGGTCTTGTAATTGACCAACACAAGACTGAACTTCGACGGTAGTGGGGCGGGTAAATTGAATGCGCTCATGGGCAAAGACTCATCCACGGATAAAGGGGCGACAGTGCTTTCTTGAGCTCGGATGCTAACGGTGCAACCTTAGGCGAACCTTAATTTGCCGTTTTTGCAGCGCGGCGCCGTTGTATCGAGATGAGACCGAGTCAACGCCTCAGCTTTTTTCATGAATTACACGCTAGAATGCGCGCCCTTTTAACGCCTCAAGGATGATAACGGCGTCGCCGTTGGGTCACGGATGAAACCACTTTCCCTCTACCACCCGGCCTTGTACTGGCTACGCGTGTGGCAAAAAAGACTGTTCCGCCAGATCGCCTGGCGCTGCTCCAGCAAACGCTACGCTCGACCGGCCGCCACCGCCGAACGTCTGCCGTATCGCTACCTCAAGCACACCTCGAAACTGATCCGCAAACTCGGCGACTCCGACCTCGTCCTGCAACACAACAAGGTCATCAACCTTAAACTCGCCGTTGCCGCCATCGACGGCGTCACCATTGCCCCCGGCGAACACTTCTCCTTCTGCCGCCTGGTCGGACGCCCGACACGTCAACGAGGTTATGTCGAAGGCATGGAGCTGTCGTTCGGCGAGGCGCGACGTGGCGTCGGCGGGGGCATCTGTCAGCTGAGCAACCTGATCCACTGGATGGCCATTCACTCGCCGCTGGTGGTGGTCGAGCGTTCCAACCACAGCTTCGACCCGTTCCCGGATGAGGGGCGCGTGCTGCCGTTCGGCTCCGGCGCGGCGATTTTCTATAACTACATCGATCTGGTGCTGCACAACCCGACCGACCGGCACTTCCAACTGAAGTTGAACGTGGGCGAGACGCAACTGGACGGCGAATTATTGTGTGATCAAGTGCGCGATTATCGATATCACGTGTTTCAGCAGGCGCACCGGTTTGTGCGGGAGGCGGGCAGGGTGTTTCGCGAGAATGAGATCTGGCGAGAGATCAGGAACAAAGGCCAGGTCGGTGAGCTGGTGAAACGTGAACGGCTCTATCGCAACCGCGTGGTGGTCAAGTACGCGGTCGCCGACGAGTTGATCGAATAGAGGGTTTTTGCCTGATTAGTTTCTGAAGTAAAGCTCATCCAGTTGGCGTCGACGAATTGATACGTACTCGTTCCAGACGGCGGGGAAGTCCTGAACTTTGGTCAGCGGAAAGGTCAGGTAAATGAACTTGCCGACAACTTGTATGTATTGGCGCGCACGTTTGAAAGCAGGCTGTTCGTAGAGCGAAATACCCTCATCGTAAGCGTCGTGGTGGTGATGAATACTCATGCGGTGGGGCGCGATCATTACCCGGGCAAAATCAATCACCCAGCTGCTATCCATGCCCGTGCTCAAATAACCGTAAACCCCGTCACTTGAGAGCCGAATACACGACTGGGCCTCCGTGCCTTCATCGTCATTGACCACAATGATCTGGTCGGCGAAGTACTGAATACTCCTGTCGTCAGGCCCTTGCAGGTGCAAGCCCCAACCTTCTGCGTCCATGCGGAACTCACCGTTGTTTTCAAAGGTGGCGGTCCAGCCATTGGCCAATGTGATCACGTGCTTATTCATGGGGTCTTCCCTGGTTCATTTGATTCGACGTTAAAGCTTTTCTAGATCGACAGTGCAACCTCTGTCCTTCAGCCTTTGCAGTTCCGCAGCGAATGAGTATTTCGGCAGGTCCTGATTTTCCTTGTCGTACACCTGCCGGAGCAGTCGGAACAGCACGCCAATCGTTGTTGTATTTGTTTCACCAAGGGCCTCAATCAGGTCGTAGCCTTGCGCCGATAGAAAAGTGATTTTGCTTTTGAGGACGTAATAAGCGGTGATGTTACAAAGCAGTCCCTCTGCGTCAACATAGTTTTCCTTCAGGGTTACGACGTACGTTTCGAACAGCCGGGTCAGGGTATTTTGCGGGGTGTCCTGCGTTTTCAGTGCAGCACACAGGCCTTGCCAATTGCCGATATGCAGGTGATCCCCCCAGTCGCAGCCGCGGGCAAAATAGCGTCCGCTGCCTTTGAAAAAGTCCGGGATCTCATGCTGATCCAAAGCCGTTTGAAAACTGTCGGTCACGGGGGTATTTCCTGCGGTGGTTATCAGGTGGCGACGCCACGGTCCGAACCGGGCGCGAACATCAGGTGTTCATCTTCCAGCCTGTTCCGGCAGCGCTCGACAAATGCCAAGGCAGCCGCTGAGTCGATCAGGAACAAGGCGTAGGATTTCTCGCTGATTGCGTAGTATTCCTCATAATCGACCAGACGATTGCTCACGGGTATGGAAACGTAATGGCGACCCGTGGTGGTTTCGACACCGAGGGTGAAGCGTTCAGTCCGGTTAACCAATGTTTCGTCGAACTTCAATTGTCACCTCGCTCGATTGCTTCAATACGTGGTTCGTAGCCTGACAGCCTGTTCGTCAGGCTATCGTCGTCTGAATACTTTTGCTTGAGCTGTTTCAGACGCTCATCTGTTCCTCGGCAGGCGTGATTGATTGCGCTGATGACCTGGGCGAGGTTGTCGGGATCCGTCGGATCAGGCTCGGGGATGTCGGCGCGAAGCGTGTCACAGGTGGCTCGGTCGTTGATGAAAACGGCGACGTCGGCGGGGAGTTGGCTGTGGGCATTGGCTGCATTGGAGGTAATGGGGGAGGTCAGCGCGAGGAGCAGGAAGAAGGGGGCGGCGTTCATGTTTTGACTCGTGATTGGCGCTTTTTTCGGGCGGTGCTGGCTGAGTGGCTGCGACTGCGTTCACGCTGTGCTACATCCAGTGTATAAATAAATTTGGCCTCATTTTCGACACCTGGCTCGCCCTGAAACAAGCTTGCAGCTATTTCAGGCTCAGCCAGTTTTCGAAGAGACATATCTATCCCGCCTATCCTCTATGGATATTGTCGTAGTCAGTTGCTTTAGGAGTAGAGTTAATGCCTTTCTTCTCTTGAGAGTGATAGTAGTCTTCGATGCTCAATGTGGAGTCAATTTTGGCCGTCAAAATGCACGCTTCAGTTTGCCAAGGATAATTCAGGTTTTTATTCATCATGGCAGGTCGTTCGGTGCGATCCCATACTTTGTACTTAGTATCGCGCCAACGGCGTGGTGGTCGGTTGGAGAGTTTGTCATGAACCACAGTGGTTGGATCTAGATGGCGGAATTGTTCAAGGATCGGTAACTCCGGCAATGGCTGACTTACGTCCATGTAGCGCTGCAAGGTATCCCAGAATGCCAGGCATTCTTCACGACTCATTCCTAACGATTGGACCTTGCCTCCAAGGAAAATCTCGAAATCACTGTAACGGTGATGTAACCAAATAGCCGTACTGCTGTTGCCGTGGGGAGATGGTCGCAATTCCATCGATGCATCGAATTCATAAAATGGTGCAGCGAAGGCAGGACGAAAACGGCGAGCGACGGTGAGTATTCCCGTTTTTCTATTGAATTCGCTGCCATCGTGCTGGAAAACTTGTAGGAACTTAACAAACAAGTAGTCCCACCCTACCAGTCCCATGGCTACGCTAACTACCATGGCTGCACTTCCTATCAGTAGATTTTCGCCGTACACAGGATTGCCATAATCGATAACTGATGCCGTAGTGCATGTCAGGATGCCAAACGACATTTGGGTTAGGTATTTTTTATATTTTGGTTCGTCAGACCACATGAACCAGGAGCTAAATCCCATCATTAGAAGGGCGAATAGTGGAATTATTGAAGCGATCGCCATGGAGGAGTACGTACTATGGTTCTTCATCATGTGATCTAAAGGTCGGGATATTGCCCCGGACATAACTAAAGTCCAAAATATCCAAGGTACAAAGGCGATGCAACTCCATTTTAAAAACGGGTGCAATATTTGGATCCTGTTTGAGTTGTCAAAGCGCCAGTGTTCATTGTTTTTAGCGTAGATTTCTTTTTTATCTTCGGTTTTCTCACGCTTATTTATTTGATGAAGCTGCGCACTTACGTCCTGCCAAGGCTCAAGATTTGCATAGTTTCCCCAGTAGAGAGCACTTCGAAGTAAACCAAAATTCTTCGATTCTCCAGTCCGTTTGTGAGCAGGTAATTTAGGAATTACCTGGCTATTGAATGCCGCAATTCCATATCTATCGGTTTGTAATTCTGTAGAGTTCATCTTTTTAAGAAATCTCTTTGTTCTATCAACCAATAAGGCACGTCGTCTGCCCCATCATTATTAGTTGGCTGAGGAGCAGAGTATGGCTCTGATGAATTTGCGTCGGTTGTGGCAGAAAAATATAACAGTACTCCCGAGGTTGTAGAATGAATTTAGGCGGTCAAGATGCACGGTTCAGTTTGCCAAGGGTAATTCAGGTTTTTTTTCATCATGGCAGGTCGTTCGGTGCCATCCCGTACTACATGAATCCATTGTGAATCCATTTCCACTGATTTTCAGTTCTTTTCAATGGTCTGTTAGTTTGTAATGTTTGGTGTTTGTAGTTGTTTGTCCTCTAGCTGTTTTCTGGAATGTGAAACTGAAATTCTAGGGTTGGATTCTTTAATTACCATATCCAGTCGCGCTCTGTGAAGACTGCATTTAGTGGGAGTATTTTACGAAGTGTTTCTATATAGTTTTCGAATAATTCTTTTGTTGGTCTAGCTTCAAAGCCGACCATTAATTCTGATTCTTGGGCTACGATGATATTTCTTTTTCTATCAATGGTGACAAATTTATAATCGCCCCAGTTGGATGATTTTTCAATATGGGGCGTGTTGTCCCAGCTTAGAAAAAATTTGGCTGCTATAATTGCCATGCCAGCAGGGCCGGCGAGCATGATAAATAATGCCGGGTCATATGCGATGATGCCGATAATGGATGCTAGGAATAATGCTGAAATAACTTTGAATATTGTGGCGGCAGCTTTCGGGAAGTTAAGTCTTGATTCTTCTATCCCTGATACATCGCTAATTGTGTAAGTATAGATTTTTTTTTGCCGGACAACGAGTATCCACAAATAAACGCACATCAGGGTCCATACGATTCCAGCGTGAAGGCTTAGGAATACAGATCGCTCTGGTTCGGGCAAAAGAATAACGTAGATTTCGTAAAATCCATTCGTGATCGCCGTTAGCCCTATTAGAGTTAAGATTGCCATACCTATGTCCATATGCACTGTGTCTCGAGGTAGCGCCTTTGTTGTCCACGTCATTAGTAGTTTTGAATGCGTCGATGTTTCTTGGTTCGAAAATTCTTTGGCTTTATCCATATTTTCATTTTTCATAGCAGGAGATTTTCATTAATTAAGAATGGGGAGTACGGTTGCATTGTCGCGTCCTCCGAGTTTCTGCACGGCTAAGTTGCTCTTGTCTAAAGGGTTTAAGCGTGCGTCTTTCTGGTCGTCTACGCCATCATCTGTAAGCTCCAATTGGTAGCGGTAGCCTCTATCGCCTTCACCAGAAGCAAGAATTTCAGTAGGGTACCAGATCTGGAATTCAATATTTTGAGCGTCAGCAGTGAGAGGAACTCAAGTTTGCCTTGAGTTTCGGGAACACCGTGTGGTCATCGCCGAAGATCAGTTTGTGCGGCGCGGCGCTGTGCTGGAGGCGCTGTGCTGGAAGTGGTAGTGAATGCCTTCTTCTTCGCACAGGCGCTGGATGAAATGCAGGTCCGATTCATCGTACTGCACGCAGTAGATGCGCTCGGGGTAGACCGCGCCGGTCTGGAAAGCGTAGGCATTGCCTTGGATGCCGTGTTCGTCCAGCACATGGCTGATGATTTTCGGCACGCTGAGGCATCTGGAAGATGCGCTGCGCGAGGTACGCCAGTTGTGGGCGCAGGGTCAGCGAATAGCGCGTCAGGCGTTTGCCCGAGTCGCCCTGCGCGGCGCGGTAGATCTGGCCGTGGATGCCGCTGACGTCGGGCTACAGTTGCAGGAAGGCCGGTTTGTGCAGGAGGGTATCGAGAACCACGATATTTGCTCATTGGCCAACTCAGGTTTAAAACGAAAACCTAGTTGCTGGCTCTTTGGTCGTGCAAAAAAATCAATTTTTGTCGCGTCCCTCTTCAAAACTTGTAGACGGTCGAGTAAGTTTTTTTGCGAGTACTAAGAATTTGTCAATGTCAGCTTTAGGTAGGTGTACCGGTATATATAGGTAGTTGTCTTCAAGGCGCATTTTTGGATTGTGATGGCGCTGGACAGCGACTAAATTTCGCTTTCTATCAGTAATTACGAGATTTGGTCGATCCCAAGTGAATCTCAAACTTTTTGTCGGGTTTTTCCAGTTTAAAAGATGTATGGCACTTACTATAGAGATTCCAGCGGGACCGGCTAGTAGCCATGCTGCTGATGGGTTGAAAATAATAAATACTAAAACTGCGAAGAGGAATATTCCAGATAGCCATTTGAAGAAGGTCCCAGCAAGCTTCGGGAAGTGGGTTTTGTATTTGACATCGATTTCTTTGTCGGTAACTACGTAGTGGTATATATATTTTTGCCGTATCACCAATGTCCAGAAATATAAAGTCATGCAGAGGCATACAGTTCCGAAGTGCGCGCTTAGAAATATTGAGCGTTTTTGTAGTGGGAGCTCAAGATAAAATATTTCATATATTCCATTTAAGAGAGCAGTTAGTCCGATTAAGGTAAGTGCAATCATGCCCATGTCCATGATTGAAGTATTGTGAGGTAGAGCTTTGATTGCCCAAGACATCTGGACATTGCCCGCAATTGGTGCCTGTTCGATAGCGTTTTTGTCTGGTATTGAAGTAGTCATTTATTTTTCTCAAACGGAGCTCGCATCAAGGTGCCACGTATTCGACCGCCTAGTATTTGATTTAGATGTGTGTGAATAAAAAGTTCTTTTTATGTCCTTATTCCTGTCAGTATGTTGGCTGGCTGTTCAGTTGATTTAAAGATATTAAAATTAGTGTTGGCTTGGTGTTTTAATGCTCACCATTTCCAGTCTTCTTCAGAAAAAATTGCATCATCTGGAAGTATTGTATGAAGTGTTTTTAGATACTTATCGAACAGTTTGCCTGGTAGTCGAGCTTCAAATCCAACCATTAAGTTGGTTTGGTGGGTTACTATTATATTTTTTTTCGATCAACTGTTACAAATTTATATTTATCCCAGTCGCTACTCGTTTCGGTATGTTTTTCATTTTTCCAGCCTAAAAAGAATTTTGCAGAAATTATGGCCATGCCGGCTGGCCCCGCAAGTATTATAAGCATTGAGGGGTCGTATATGCATGCGCCGATAATCGCTATCAAAAAAAACGCTGAAATTGATTTAAATATATAATTCGCTATTCTTGGAATAGTTTAGTTGTGACTCTTGAGTTTCGAAAGTTCGATTGATTTTATAGTGGTAGATTTTTTTTTGGCGAACGACAAGCTTCCATAAGTAAATTGTCATAATCGTCCAGGCGAACCCTGCGTGGAGACTCAGAAATGTCCATTGATCTTTTTCAGATAAGTTCAAGATATAGACTTCGTGCATCCCGTTTGCTACGGCCGTTAATCCGAGTATCAGCATTGCCGCCATGCCGATATCCATAAACCTGGAGGCGTGTTGTCGCGTTTTTATCGACCACTCCATAATAGGAGGAAGTTTATTTGTATTTTTAATATTAGCGAGGATTGGAGTGTTATTATTTTGGCTCATTATCTTTTGCTTCATTTACTCGAGAATAGGAAGAACTGCTGCATTTTCACGTCCTCCTAATTCTTGTACTATGAGAGTGCTGTCATCCAAAGAACTAATTCTAGTATCATTTTGGTTATTGATTCCGTCGCCTACGAGTTCCAGTTGATAGCGGTATCCTCTGTCTCGTTCTCCGGAACTTAAAATTTCAGAAGGGTACCATATTTGGAACTCAATGTTTTGCGCATCTGCTGTCAAAGGTACCCAGGTCTGCCATACCAATGACTCTCCCTTCCCGGATACGGGCGGTATAAAAATAAAGCGGTAAATTTATTTTCTATAAAAACCAGCTCAAGTTCACTGTTGATGTGCGATGCCTTCGTTGAAGGCCCGACATAAAACATTGTTAGGTAGGGGACGTATTAAATTAATCCGATAACAGGACATCATAGAAGCTTCACAAGCGAGTCGACAGATTTAAGATCTGTGCTCTAGGCAAGAGATCATTAGATATATCCCCTTGATAATAGGGTCGGCCTCCGCCGACTCATCGGGGCGCCGAATCAGGCAGTGCTCATCGGGACATTTACTTTGGCTTTGATGATAGGTACATCTGGAGATAAGTATGGCTTTATGAAGTTGGCTACGTTCTCTTTTTGTTTTGGCTTGCAAAAAATGTTGATGCTGTAACTTATGGTTTTTCCAAGGCGCTGGTTGAAATGAGTAAATTTCAAGTCGACTACTTCGCGATTAGTTGCAATAGCTAGTTGGGTGAAATCTTTCCATTCATATGTGAGGTGATGGTATTGGGTATGCATTTCCCGGTAATTCTTCGAACTGGCCATAGAGAGGTACATTAATCCCATCCCTCCAGGCCCAATTAATGCTCCTATCAAAAAGGCAGGGTCTATCGTCGCGAGAATGATGAATATGATCGCTGTGATGCCAGTGAACCATTTTAAGAAAGTTAACGTCCATTTGGGAAGATCCTTCCATTCGCAGCACTCCAACCCGGATTGAGTGAAGCGAAACGAAAAGTTCATTTTTTGATGCGTCATGGATACTAGTGCGGTAGCAACTGTTATGAAAAATAATGAAGTTAGAATCCCACTGAAGATGGGGTCGTCGTCCATGCTCTTATAGATCAGGAACGACCCTATCGATATTGCGGTTAGGCAGGACCAAAACATTATGTCGGCAACAAAAGTGTTGTAATTCCTGGCGCGAATAGTCCACCCTAATAATTCAGTTTCACTCCCAAACTTCCATTCGTGCTGCGGAGGCAGTTCAGGGGTAGGGATGAGCTTTAATTTTGCGTAATTCATTTTGTCTTCCAGTTTGGTACTGCTAGAGTCAGTGTTTTAGTGCTTTTTTGACTCAGTACGATATCATCTTTTATTTCGCCGCTAGATATGTCGTTGACACTCTCAGCGTTTCGGCTGGTTGACTCCATAGCTATTTTGAACATGTACCCGCGACTATTTTCACTCTTTTGGAAGGAGCCGGGAGGGTATTTTATTTCTATTTCGAAGGCGGGATCGTCATTCGATGTTTCAATCCATACTTGCCATAATCGATGCTGGTCTGTTTTTTTGTATACGAAATCAGGTGGATTAGTTTTTGGTCCAACGTAACTGGGGAGCTCTCCTGTGAGCTTTGGGTCTATCCAATTACCGAGAAGGAACTGGTCGTAAAACCCTGCCTGCGTGGCTTCCAGCTTATTTTTCGAAAAATAATTATTTTGTATCATTGCCGGCTGTAAAGCGACATTAATTCCGTCTAATGAAGCAGGAAACTGTATTTGGGCCCAGAAACCAAATGACTTTCTTGGTGTACTTCCTCCTCCATAATATAATGCTCTCCCCACAACGCTTGGTCGTTGCAGAGTTTCAAGGAGTGTTTGCATTTGTTTGGAGTGACCGTCACTTCCTAACCATTCAGGCAGGGCACCGCGCCCCCAGTTGCAACGGTATAACCACAATCGCAATCCTTCGCGCTTATAGCGGTTTGCTGCCATAGTTATCATGAGGTAAGCAACTCCGAGAACCGCTAGAATTATGGTGACCGGATTAGACATTACCCATGCAAACCCAAACCAAAAGCCAAGGGCGGCTCCAACAGTTTGAATGCCTGCAATGGCAAACATTCCCAATACAATTATTCTTTTTGTTTTTAGCAGGTTTTTTTCTGTGTCACTTGTTGCGCCTTCAATGTCTTTGGATAATTGCCAAGCCTCAAGCCCTGTCGCAATTACTCCAAATACAGCCCATGTCAGGGTCCGCAGAATCAGGCCTTTTGAATATGTTGCCATCTTGTTAGCAGCAGTCACGTCTGTACTTCCACTACCGTTCGTCTTGATTGCGGTTTTGGCTTCATCTATCCATTGTGCATAACTGGCTTGTGCTAGTTTCAGCGTTTTTTCACCCACTTCCAGGGACATCGCTCCAGCGCGACTCCAAGCAGGGCCGACCCACAACGCAGCAATAGCATTGGCGGCGTATGCAGCGCTTGATCCTAAATTTCGTAATTCATCTTTCGTAAAGTTACCGTCGTTTTGCGCTTGTTTCGCCGTGTTGTAAACGTTCCACACATTCAAACCAACCAGCAAGGCAGGCAAAGCATTGCCCAGGTTCTGTCCCACCCATGTTTTTGTGCGTGTCACATATTCAATGGTGCCTGCGCTTCTCAGTTGTGCAGCCAACTCTGACTGCCCAAGGTCGGCGAGCCAGCTGTTGATTTTAGGAAGGCCGGCATCCAGGCGAGTGCTGCCAGACGCTTTCGCAACGATTTGATGGGGTTGCGTCGAGAACAGGACTTTGAGCTCTTGTTCAAACGCTTGCAGAGATATACGCGCCGAGCGCTGATCGTAAGCAGCCCCCGGGCGCTCCAATACCCCTCTGGCACCGTCCATCTTCTTGTTCAGGGTGCTCAGCTTCATCTGCCAGGCTTGGTATTCACGCTGGTAGTTCGGATTGAAGGAGAGTTGAGTTGCGCTGGAAATTTCGGTGGAAATCAGCACTTGCGGCACAGCGAGTGTCAGTGCGATTTCTTGTTTCATCGCAGGTAACAGCAGGGTGCTCAATCCATGCCATGCATCTTTGGCCTGGTTGTTGGCGACTTTAATCAACGTGGCCAAGGATTGCTTGGCAGCGTTACTCACTGCTTTGTAAAGCTTGCTGTTTTTGACGACATCCAGATCCAGTACGGCTTTGATTTCTGCAACTCGGGTGGCGATGTTCGTGGCGTCGCTGGATGAGGTCGGCGTCAAGGTCGCGGCGCTGCCGTCTCCTTCGCGACCTTGGTCATCCAGATTGCCGGTGGTCGTGAAGTTGTGCGTCACCTGCTTGATCAGGGTGGCGAGTTCCGGGTTGAAGTTGAACAGTGCCATGCCGAACAGCTTGCTCGGTTGCTTGGCTTGCTTGCACAACCATTCCTGGCCTTTTTCACCATTGCCCAACAGCGTGTAAAGGGCATGGGCCGTTTCTATAAGCAGGCACGCCTGAGCCTCATCGGTGGTGTCATGGAAGACCGCTTCGGCGCTCGGGCTGAGCAGGTCTAGCCATTTAATCAGGTCCTGCTCGCTACGCTGGCAATGGTCTTGAAGTCGTTGTGCTTCGGTGGTGGTCTTGCTCAGGTATTTCTGTACCTCGTCAAAGCGCACGTCTTCACGCCAGTAACGCTTGGCGTTCCATTCCTCAAGGGCGGCCTGCCATTTTTCACGATCGGGCAGGTGTCCCCATTTGGCTTTGAATTTTGCTTGGGCAGCTGTGGTTGAAGAGGCTGAGCCCATCTCTACCATCGCTGCTTGATCACCAGTAACAAGGTCCTTGCCGCGCTCCATTTCATCATTAGTGCCCAGAAGGTTGTAAAGATCATCGGCGTAGTCTTGGCGCTTGATCGGATCTTTGATCGAGTCCGGCGTAAATGAGTTGGTGTCGAAACCACACAGGTTTTGCACAGCGATCGCGCTTTGCAGTTTGTATTGATTCAGATTTTCAAACCGACCCTGCTCCATAAGCCTGCCGGCAAGGTTCATGCTCAGGTCGTCGACCATCGCCAGCGGGTCCTCCAGTGCGATAAACAGGGCAGTGTCCTGTTCCGGGACTTTACCGCGCACCAAGGCTTCTTCGAAGGCTGGCTTGAAGGGGCCACCTTTTTCTGGTGCTTGGGTGGGCAAGAGGGTGCTTTTGAACGTGGGGGATGTTTCACCGGCGGCGAGGATGTCCGAAACGCTTTTACCCAATTCGGTAATCGGGCCGCCGTGACCCACTTTTCCACTGGCGCAGAAACCCGCCAAGTCAACCTTGCGCATCCATTGGGTCTGTTCCGTTGCACTGCTGCGCATCAGTTCGCACATGCGCCAAGTCCATTGGACGGGCGAGTAGGCGATACGCAATTGATTGCGACGGGGATAGAGCAGATAGGGGTGCGTTTCACCAGGGTTATTGCGCACATCCTGATTCAACTGGCCGTCAGCCCATTTGTGACGGGTGAATTGTTCGCCTTTGACTTGGTACTCGTGGAAGGTCTTGTCGACGCTGTCCCACACATACAGCCAGCCGTCGCGCAGTTGGCGAAGGGTGTAGCTGCGGGTCTTGAGTTCGGCCGGTTTACCTGACCAGTTCTTGGGCAGTGGATTCGGACCCTGAGCGCTGCCTTTTTGTGGGGATTCATCCAGCGCGTAGCGCACGGGAAAAATGGCCACTTCGCCAGCCATCAATGAGCACTGGCCAGATCCCATGGGCGCATTGGTAAATGCCTGGTTTCGGTTGGCCTGTTTCAGTTGAGCTTCGGTCGCGGGCTGAGTCATCACACTTCCTTGTTTATTTCGATGTCCAGGCAATCGTTATCCATTTGCTGGATACGGATTTCCGGTGCGAGTCTGTAGGCGTCTGGCGTACGGGCCAACCAATCCTGATAAGGCCCTTTGGGGCTTTCGCTGAATCCTGCGCCCCACCGGAGGCTGTATTCGACCCAGATGGCGAGACTGCGTTCGCTCGACAGCCCCCAAGCCTGAGCTTCGTCCAGGCGTTGAGAAAACCACTCGGTACGAATGCTTTTGTCCAGGGTTGATAGAGGCCGAGGATGGTATTGCTCAAAGTTATCGTGCAGTCGCTCGATAAACTGCCAGCGTGCAGCCTGAGCAAGTGCGTCCAATTGTGCCTGACCCAAAAGGGCGTAGTTATCCTTCCACTGCGGTGTCGAGGAGTTACGCTGAAAATTTACCCATTGAACGGGGGCGGCTGTCTCCCAGGAATGCAGCTCTTCGGGCATCGACCACGATTCAATCGGGCCAAGTATCGCATCCAGATGTTCGCCCTGATAACTGCCGAGCCAATGCCGTGTGACCAGCGGGTCGGCAAAGCGGAGCATACCATTGCCCCCCAGCACGTCGGATGGGGCGATGAACCGTCTCAAGTGATCGGCGACGATGCTGATGGGCGCGCGGCTGGAGAGGAGGCTCGCGTCTATCTGCTGGTCAGGATTTTGGTACGTCTGCGTCAGTAGGTTTGTGGAACCCAAAGACCTGACCAGTATCGGCCCCAAATCCTTCAACTCTGCCCATCGTGTTCCCAAGTACAACGGTTCGATCTCCAGCGGTTCGCCGAGCTGATAGAGACTTGGGATCGCATCGGGACGCAGGACCCCATCAATCAGCAAAAAGTTGGCGTTCGACGGGTAGCTCATTTGGCGGCGTCCTTCGCGGCTTGCGCGGCAGCTTTCTCACAGATTTCACAGCGTGGTGTACGGCGCATCAACGCTTGCCGCTGCGCCGGCACCAGCAACTGCCCAGCCTTATCCGCATCCGCCTGCTTCAACGGCCCCGGCAACAACGGCGCCGCCCCCGTGCCGCTGCCCGGTCCACCACCAGAGTTGATGTTGATCACCGGCCCACTCAGGGTCACCCCACCCGCATCAATCTTGATAAAACTCCCACCACCAATCAGCGTCAGCTCCGCACCAGCCTCCATCACCACTTTCATGCCGCCGCTGAGGTGAATTTCCTGCCCCGCATCCATGAACTGCCCAGTGCCAATCTTGACGTGCTGATTCACCCCCACCGTCAGGTGGTCACTGGCCTGCGCCTCAACTTTGCGATCTTCATAAACCGTGTGATGTTCCTCAGCCTTGAACTCGCTGTAGCTGTTCTTCTCGACCGTGTCGTGACGCTCATTACCAACCCGAATTTTCTGGTCGTGCTCAATGTTTTCATCCCAATCGCGCTGGGCGTGCAGATAAATCTGCTCCTGACCTTTCTTGTCCTCGATGCGCAGTTCGTTGTACCCGCCGCCACCCATCGAGCTCAGGGTCTTGAACGTGCTGCGGGTCTTGTTCGCCGGCAGTGCGTACGGGACGGTGTTTTCCTTGTGGTACAGGCAGCCGCTGATCAGCGGTTGGTCGGGGTCGCCTTCAAGGAAGGTCACCAGCACTTCCATGCCGATGCGCGGGATGGCGATGCCGCCGTATTGGGCGCCGGCCCAGGCGCTGGAGACGCGCAGCCAGCAGCTGGTTTTGTCGTCGGCCTGGCCTTCGCGGTCCCAGTGGAACTGGACTTTGACGCGGCCGTATTCGTCGCAGTGGATTTCTTCGCCTTTGGGGCCGGTGACCACGGCGCTCTGGCTGCCGAGGATGCGCGATTTGGCGTGGCGCAGGGGTGGGCGGTTGGGCACGTCCCACGGCGTGGCCTGGAAGCGGTTGCGGTAGCCCTGGTGGAAATCGTCTTTGAGTGCGGTGGTGTCGCTGGTCACCGATTCTTCCAGCACTTGCGGCTGTTTGCCTTCGTGGTGGACTTCGGTGAGCAGCCAGAGGTCGTTCCACTTGGCTTTCGGGTGTTGGGTCAGGGCGAGGAAATGGCCGCTGACCAGCAACGGTTGGTCGCTTTTGCCTTCGGCGAGCTGGAAGTCGCTGCGGTGGCGTTCGAGAGCGCGTTTGGCCAGGTGTTTGCCGCGCGCGCGGTCGACGAAACGGCCGGGGTAGTCGTAGTCCTCGAGGTCGGGCAGGGCGTCGCCGCGGTGTTCGCTTTCGAGGGTGAGGCGCGGTTTTTCGAAGTCGTAATCGCGGCGCGTGGTGCGGCTGGTGCGGGTTTCCAGGCGCAGGTCGAAGCGCTTGATCACCGGGTCGCTGGCGACCATGCCGGAATCTTGCTGGTAGGCCACGGGCTGGAGTTTCGGGAACACCGTCTGGTCATCGCCGAAGATCAGTTTGTGCGCCGTGGCGCTGTGCTGGAAGTGGTAGTGAATGCCTTCTTCTTCGCACAGGCGCTGGATGAAGTGCAATCCGATTCGTCGTACTGCACGCAGTAGATGCGCTCGGGGTAGACCGCGCCGGTCTGGAAGGCGTAGGCATTGCTCTGGATGCCGTGTTCTTCCAGCACCTGGCTGATGATTTTCGGCACGCTGAGGTTCTGGAAGATGCGCTGGTTGATGCGGTGCGCGAGGTACGCCAGTTGCGGGCGCAGGGTCAGCGAATAACGCGTCAGGCGTTTGCCCGAGTCGCCCTGCGCGGCGCGGTAGATCTGGCCGTGGATGCCGCTGCGGGCGACAGTTGCAGGAAGGCCGGTTTGTGCAGGAGGGTTTCGAGGTCCAGCGACGGTTTTTCACTGACCAGTTCCACCTCGAACACGAAGGGCTGGCTGATGGCTTCCCGGCCTTGCAGGGTAAACACCTGAAAGTCGGCGGGGAGACCTTCGATGGTCAGGGCAAAGTGGGTTTCATTGGCCGGCGCGAACATCCGTTGTTCCTCGTGCTGTACAGCGGCGCTCGTCGACGGCCGCGAAAGCGGGTCAACGTACGCGAAATTCTGGAGGGGCGTAAACAACATCGACCAGCAGAGCTGGCCGATGTGTGAAGCGATCAGCCGTAATTAAACGACTGGAGCACGCCAGTCATCGGAACCCGAAGTACCGGATACTTCGTGGGTCCAGGTGATTTTACGGTAGGTGAACTGCACTTCTTCCAGGTGGGTGAAGTGCGAGTTGCCTGGATCCTGGCAGTTGTGCATTTTGTTGTTGATGGCGACGATGATCGCGTCTTCCAGTTTGGTGGTGTAGTAGTGCTCTTGAGTACCTTGAGCCGAAGTACGGAACCACTGGATAACGATTTCGCTCATGCGCTCGCCCGAAGTCAGAGCAGCTTGCAGCAGAGGCGAAGCCTTGTCGTAGACCTTGGTGATCACAACTGGCTTGTGAACGCGTTGGCCGGTTGGCTGACCGGATTGTGGGTCACGCGGGATGATCACGTCGTGGCTGAAAGCCTGAACCATCACTTGGTCTTCGTGGCCTTCCTGGTAGGTGTTGCCTACGGAGTCAGCGGTGAATGCGCCTGCGGTGATCAGGCCTTGTTTTTCGCCGGTAACCGACATGTACGCTGGTGTTGCCATGGGGTGCTCTCCTTGCGGAATAATTTAAGGTGCCCGGGAGGCGAAATCGCCCGGTGGGTGCCTGACTGTTATCAAGGACCATGCCAGCTTTTGCCAAGTCCCCGGCAGCCGGGGG
>NZ_AKJD01000136.1 GCF_000282515.1 Pseudomonas sp. GM80 | reverse complement strand
TGTAGGAGCTGCAGAAGGCTGCGATCTTTTGACTTTGATTTCCAAGATCAAAAGATCGCAGCCTTCGGCAGCTCCTACAGGGGTTATGCGAGCAACTGGCGGATGGCGAGCAGCAGGAGGAAATGCGCGGGGTAGAGGGCGTAAGCCCAGCGGCGCATTGGCGGTGGCCGGAGATGTCGCCCATGTCGCAACAGAAACACTCCGAGCATTGGCGCGAACAGACAGGTGGCGATGCCAAAAATGGCGACGCTATTACCGAAGATTGCCGACTCATACAGCACCTGCCACTGATTGGCGGTGAGACAAATCAATCCCGACAGCACGCTGAAATACCACGGACGGCGAAACACCAGCAGCATCGCCAACGGCAGCAATACCCCGAAGAAGCCGAACATCAGTCGCTCCGGGAACACAACAGCCAGCGCCAGTGCGGCGACGCCCAACAATCGCGCCATGATCGAGGGGTCCTGCCACGCACGCGCCACGAGCAATCCCAGCGCCAGCGTCGGCAGCACATTCAGTGTATTGGGATCGGGAATGAACAGCCGGTACGGAATCTCGCTCACCAGGCTGAACAGCAACAACCAACCCAGATACCGCCATTCCATCCTCCGCGAACCATCGCGCGAAAGATTCGCCGCCATCGCCAGGCAAAACCACGGAAACGCCAACCGCCCCGGCACGTACAGCCAATCGGCGGAGAACCCGACATATCGCAGGTGATCGAGCAACATGCTCAGCAGCGCCAGCCACTTGAGCAGATCCAGCGCGCCGTCGCGTTTAGTCAGGTGCATAATCGGCCTGCGTCCATGTAATGTTGTGACAGCGACATCCCGTGTGCTCCCCGGAAGATCTTCGGTAAAGTGCGCACCATCATTGACCACGAGCCTTCACAAGAGTCTCGACCACGGAAGCCGGCCATGACCGACAAGAGCCAACAATTCGCCAGCGACAACTACTCCGGTATCTGCCCTGAAGCCTGGGCTGCGATGGAGCAGGCCAACCACGGCCACCAGCGCGCGTATGGCGACGATGAATGGACCGCACGCGCGTCCGACCATTTCCGCCAATTGTTCGAAACCGACTGCGAAGTGTTCTTCGCCTTCAACGGCACCGCCGCCAACTCGCTGGCCCTGTCGTCGCTGTGCCAGAGTTACCACAGCGTGATCTGCTCGGAAACCGCTCACGTCGAAACCGACGAATGCGGCGCCCCGGAATTCTTCTCCAACGGCTCGAAACTGCTGATCGCCGGCACTGAAAACGGCAAGATCACCCCGCAGTCGATCCGCGAAGTCGCGCTCAAGCGCCAAGACATTCACTACCCGAAACCGCGCGTGGTCACCCTGACCCAAGCCACTGAAGTCGGCAGCGTCTACACCCCGGAAGAAGTCCGCGCCATCAGCGCCACTTGCAAGGAGTTGGGCCTGCACCTGCACATGGACGGCGCGCGCTTCTCCAACGCTTGCGCCTTCCTCGGCTGCTCGCCAGCGGATCTGACCTGGAAGGCCGGTGTCGATGTGCTGTGCTTCGGCGGCACGAAAAACGGCATGGCCGTGGGTGAAGCGATTCTGTTCTTCAACCACAAACTGGCGGAAGATTTCGACTATCGCTGCAAACAGGCCGGTCAGTTGGCGTCGAAAATGCGCTTCCTCTCGGCACCGTGGGTCGGCATTCTCGAAACCGACGCCTGGCTGAAATACGCGCGCCACGCCAACCACTGCGCGCAATTACTCGCGGAACTGGTTAGCGACATTCCCGGCGTCGAACTGATGTTCCCGGTGCAGGCCAACGGCGTGTTCCTGCAACTGTCGGAACCGGCCATCGCCGCCCTGACCGCGAAAAACTGGCGTTTCTACACCTTCATCGGCAAGGGCGGCGCACGCTTCATGTGCTCGTGGGACACCGAAGAAGAACGCGTCCGCGAACTGGCCCGCGACATCCGCGAAGTCATGTCCGCCTGACCTGACTCCTGCGCACTGATCGTTCCCACGCTCTGCGTGGTAACGCCTCCCGGGACGCTCCGCGTTCCAGCCCCACATGCTAAACACCGCTATGACGCGGAGCGTCAGTGGCTGCATTCCCACGCGGAGCGTGGGAACGATCTTCGGTCGGGAATGACTTTTCCCACCGGCACTTCAGACTTCTCTGCTAGCGCGATCACTTCGCCCGCCTCACCCTGATCGTTCCCACGCT
>NZ_AKJD01000135.1 GCF_000282515.1 Pseudomonas sp. GM80 | reverse complement strand
GTAGGAGCTGCCGAAGGCTCGGGCCGCGATCGGCAGCTCCTACAGGGTTCAAGAGTCACTCCATCAACAATGTGTTCGCACCACAACAGTGCGACTGCACTCCTCGCTAGCACAGAATCGTGACCGACCAGTCACCGTTTTGGCCCTTCCTCGCAAAAAAAACTGCACTTCGTCGGTGCGTTTGCCCTCCAAAAGCCAAGTTGCCGTTAACGGCAAACCGATTGTCGAACAATTTACCCATTTGCTCTGGCCCGCTCTAGGATCTGGCCTAGACTGGATTTTTCAGGGTTCGACCTGCCGGTCATCTTGCGGAAAAAAACTCGAAACTTTTGCACGAAGCGGCGGGTCATCTGAAAGGTAGGGCCAAAGTGGCTGGTGCAATCCTTGCAATAGCCCAATCACCCATTCTGCTTGCGCGTGTTGGGTAGCGTTTGCTCACCGATGCGTAGCGCGATTGCGCTCGCGTAATTCATGTAGGAGCTGCCGCAGGCTGCGATCTTTGCTTTTAAACGATCAAAAGATCGCAGCCTGCGGCAGCGCCTACAGGGAAAGAGAGAAGAATCAGATCAACAACACGGGAGATTCATATGATCAGTGCGGCATTGGATATTCAGGGAGAGCGTGCTCAGCAGGCGGTTGGCGAAGCGAGCACCATCAGCGTTCCCGGCAGCCGACAGATCAACGTCCCCGGCACCAAGACGCTGACTCCGGTAGCGAGCCAGAATCCCAACAAGAAGAAAGTGTTGTTCGTGACCTCGGAAATCGCCGATCTGGTGAAAACCGGCGGCCTGGGTGACGTGTCTGCCGCCCTGCCCCGCGCCATGGCGCACCTGCACGATGTGCGCGTGCTGATCCCCGGTTACCCGCAAGTGATGCACAGCGAGAACCCGATCCACATCATCGGTGAACTCGGCGGCCATGCTGCGCTGCCACCGTGCAAAATCGGTCGCATGGACATGCCCGACGGCCTGGTGATCTACGTGTTGATCTGCCCTGAACTCTACGAGCGCGAAGGCTCGCCCTACGGTGCCAACAATGGCCGTGACTGGCCGGACAACCATATTCGCTTCGCCCGCCTCGGTCTGGCCGCTGCCGACATCGCCGCCAATCTTGCACAAATCCACTGGTGCCCGGATCTGGTGCACGCCCATGACTGGCCAGCAGGCCTGGCCCCGGCGTACATGCACTGGCGCGGGCAGCGCACGCCAACCCTGTTCACCATTCACAACCTTGCTTATCAAGGAGTGACCAGCCTCGGCTCGTGCCCAGAGCTGGGCATTCCCAACCATGCCCTGCAACAGGAAGGCATGGAATTTTACGGCAAGATGTCGTTCCTCAAGGCCGGCATGGCCTATTCGAGCCACATCACCACGGTCAGCGCGACTTACGCGCAGGAAATCACCACCCCGGATTTCGGCTGCGGCCTCGACGGTTTCCTCGCCGCCAAGACCCAGCAAGGTTTGCTCAGCGGTATCCCTAACGGTATCGACGAGAGCTGGGACGCTGCTACTGATCCACACCTGTTCGCACCGTTCGCCATTGGCGACTGGGAAGGCAAAGCCGTCAACGCCGCCCATGTCCGCGAACTGTTCGAACTGAATGACTCGGATGGTCCGCTGTTCGCCGTGGTTTCCCGGCTGGTTTATCAGAAAGGCCTCGATCTGACTCAAGCCGTCTCTGAATACATCGTGCAGAACGGTGGCCAGATCGCGATCATCGGTCGCGGCGAGCCGGAAGAAGAACAAGCCATGCGCGACCTGGCGCTGCGCTTCCCCGGTCAGATCGGCGTGCGCATCGGCTTCAATGAAACCGACGCCCGCCGCATGTTCGCCGGCAGCGATTTCCTGTTGATGCCGTCGCGTTACGAACCCTGCGGGTTGAGTCAGATGTACGCCCAGCGGTTCGGCTCGCTGCCGGTCGCGCGCAACACCGGCGGGCTGGCTGACACCATTGAAAACGGCATCACCGGGTTCCTTTTCGACGAATCCACCGCCGAAAGCTATCAAGAAGCCCTGAGCCGCGCGTTCAAAGTCTTCGCCTATCCTGAACTGCTCAATGCCATGCGTTGCCGGGCAATGGCCGCGCCGTTCAATTGGTGCAAAGCGGTCGAACCGTACGCCGAACTCTATGAACAACTGGTGGCCAAGGCCTTGGGTAAAGCAATTCACAAGTAACAGGGAGGTCAACGATGCCGTTACGGTCTACTGAAACCTGGCCACACGGCGCGATCATGCTGGATGCCGAGCACACGCAATTTGCGTTGTGGGCACCGGATGCGTTTTACGTCAGCGTCGAACTGGAAGACGGCCAGTCGCTGCCAATGCTGCCGCAGGCAGACGGCTGGTTCGTGATCAAGGCTCGCTGTCCGGCGGGCACGCGTTACCGCTACAACATCGATGGTGAACTGGAGGTGCCCGACCCGGCCTCCAGAGCGCAGGATGGCGACCTCAACCGCCACAGCGTGGTGGTTGATCCGCTGGCCTATCAATGGCGACACAGTGCCTGGCACGGTCGGCCGTGGAGCGAAGCGGTGATCTACGAGTTGCACGTCGGAGCGCTCGGGGGTTTTGCCGAAGTCGAACAACACCTGGCGCGCCTCGCCGGTCTGGGCATCACCGCCATCGAACTGATGCCACTGGCGCAGTTCCCCGGCGACCGCAATTGGGGCTACGACGGCGTCTTGCCTTACGCACCGCAAGCCTCTTACGGCACCCCGGAACAACTCAAACACCTGATCGACAGTGCCCACGGCCACGGCCTCGCGGTGATTCTCGACGTGGTCTACAACCACTTCGGCCCCGACGGCAATTACCTGCACCGTTACGCCAAAGGCTTTTTCCGCGAAGACAAACACACGCCGTGGGGCGCGGCGATCGATTTTCGCCGCGATGAAGTGCGCGAATTCTTTATCGAAAACGCCCTGATGTGGTTGCTCGAATACCGCTTCGACGGTCTGCGCCTCGATGCGGTGCATGCCATCGAAGACCCGGATTTCCTCACCGAGATGGCCCAGCGCATCCGCGCGCAAATCGACCCGAATCGGCATGTCTGGCTGACTGTGGAAAACGAACTCAACCAGTCCAGCCTGCTCGAATACGACTACGACGCGCAGTGGAACGACGACGGCCACAACGCCCTGCACGTACTGCTCACCGGTGAAACCGACGCCTATTACGCCGACTATGCCGCGCAACCCACCGAACAACTGGTGCGCTGCCTGAGTCAGGGCTTTGTGTTCCAGGGCCACATCACCCGTCATGGCGAACCTCGCGGCGAGCCCAGTGAACACTTGCCGTCCACCGCGTTTGTGCTGTTCCTGCAAAACCACGATCAGATCGGCAACCGCGCGTTCGGCGAGCGTCTGCATCAGCTGGCCGATCCACGCGCCGTGCAGGCAGCGACGGTATTGTTGCTGCTGTCACCGATGATTCCGCTGATGTTCATGGGCGACGAATTCGCCGCCGAACAGCCGTTCCTGTTTTTCACCAGTCACCACGGTGAATTAGCCGAACTGGTGCGCGAGGGCCGCCGCAATGAATTCGCGGCGTTCAGCGCTTTCACCGACCCGCACAAGCGTGAACAGATTCCTGATCCGAATGGCGAAAAAACCTTCCACGCCTCTCAGCCGAGGTTGATTGGCAATGGCAGCGTGAAACAGCAGGAAACCCTCGCGCTGTACCAAAAACTGCTGCAATTTCGCCATCAATACATCATCCCCCATCTGTCCGGCACGCAAGCGCTCGGCGCCCATATGCTCGGGTTTGGCGCGGTCAGTGCGCGCTGGCGCCTGGGCAATGGCAGTGAGCTGCGAATTGACCTGAACCTCAGCGACACGCCAGTGGTCAACCCTCCACAGACCGAAACCGTGTGGCTGTTTCAACAGCCGCCCAGCGCCGATCTGTCGGAGTCGGGCGAACTGCCCGCGTATTGCGCGCTTGTCAGCCTCACGGCCGCAACCCCTTTGCAACCTCTGGATGGAGAGCGCCTATGAGCGATGCGCAACTGGAAATTCTGGCCAGCCGAGCCGGCCTCGCCGTCGACTGGATCGACGCCAACGGCCGCCCGCAAAAAGTCGCCCCGGCGGTGCTGCGCAATGTCCTCATCGGACTCGGCCACCCAGCCAGCACGGCGCAGGAAATCGACGCCAGCCTGCTGCAACTGCAAGAAGTGCAACAGGATCGCCACCTGCCGCCGCTGCTGACCAGCGACGTCGGCGTCAGCCTCGATCTGGCGCGCTACTTCGCCCCTGAGACGCCTTGTGAAATCCACCTCGAAGACGGTTCGCGACTGAACCTCAAACTCGACAACGAAGCGATGTTGCCCGGCCTGGTTCCGGTCGGTTATCAGCAGGTACACATCGCCGATCAATATTTCACCCTGGCCGTGGCGCCGGAGCGCTGCTTCAGCGTTGGCGACGCGGTGGACAACCCGATCCCCCGTGCCTGGGGCCTCAGCGTGCAGTTGTATTCGTTGCGTCGCCCTGGCGATGGCGGTTTTGGCGACACTCAGGCGCTGGAAGAACTGGCTCGTGTGGCCGGTGAGCGTGGCGCCGAGGCGCTGGCGATCAGCCCGCTGCACGCAATGTTCAGCGCTGATACCGGGCGCTACAGCCCGTATTCGCCGTCCAGTCGCTTGTTTCTCAATTCGCTGTACGCCGCGCCCGGCGCGATCCTCGGCGAACGGGCGTTGCGCGATGCCATCGACGCGGCAGGTCTGGCCGCCCAATTTGCGCAACTGGAAGACCTGAAACTGATCGACTGGCCAGCCGCCGCCGAGGCCAAGCAGAAACTGCTGCAAGCGCTGTATGAAGGCTTCGTCGCCGGCGATCATCCGCTGCACCCGGACTTTGCCAGTTTCCGTCACGCGGGCGGCGAAGCGCTGGAGAATCACTGCCGCTTCGAAGCGATTCAGGAAATGCGCGCCGCGCGCGGGGAAAATCTCGACTGGCGTCAATGGCCGGAGCACTGGCACGACCCGCGCGGCGCGGCGCTGGCAGCGTTCGCCGAGGAATACGCCGAGCGCATCGGTTACTTCGCTTTTTGCCAATGGCTGATTCACCGCTGCCTGGAGCGCGCACAGACCGCCGCTCGCAGCGCGGGCATGGGCATTGGCCTGATCGCCGACCTGGCGGTCGGGGCCGATGGCGCCGGCAGTCAGGCCTGGAGTTTTCAGGATGAGCTGCTCGCCTCGCTGACCGTCGGTGCGCCGCCGGACATTCTCAACCGCTCCGGGCAAGGCTGGGGGATTTCCGCGTTCTCCCCGGAAGGTCTGATCCGCAATGGTTTCCGCGCATTCATCGACATGCTCCGTGCCAACTTCGCCCATGCCGGCGGCTTGCGTATTGACCATGTCATGGGCCTGCAACGCTTGTGGGTGATTCCTAACGGCTCCGCCCCGGCGGATGGCGCCTATCTGTATTACCCGGTCGACGATTTGCTGCGTTTGCTGACGCTCGAATCCCATCGTCACCAGGCCATCGTCCTCGGCGAAGACCTCGGCACCGTACCAGACGGTCTGCGCGAGAAGCTCATCGCCCGCTCGATGCTTGGCATGCGCGTGTTGCTGTTCGAACAGGACAACACCCATTTCAAACCGATCCTCGACTGGCCGGACAACGCGCTGGCGACCACCAGCACCCATGATCTGCCGACGATCAATGGCTGGTGGCACGGTCGCGACATCGACTGGAATGCGCGGCTGGGTTTTGTCGACGCCAACGGTGAAATCGAATGGCGCCACCATCGCCAGCGTGAGCGCGAAGGTCTGCGCAGCGCCTTGAGTCAGGACCCGCAGAACTTTCGCGAGGAATCCCACGAGGCCGATCAAGTGGTCGATGCCGCCGTGCGTTTCCTCGGCCACACCCGCGCGCCACTGGTGCTGCTGCCAATCGAAGACGCGTTGGGCATCAACGAGCAAGCCAATTTCCCGGGCACCATCGACACGCACCCGAACTGGTCGCGACGTTTGCCCGGTACCAGCGAAGCCTTGCTCGATGACGCCGATGCAGCGCGCCGTCTGGAATTGCTCGCCTGCGCAAGGCTTCAGGCTGCCGAGCGTGACCAATGAACCAAACGCTCATCCAGCCACTGCGCGCGACGTTGCGCCTGCAATTTCATAAAGGGTTCACCCTCGAACAAGCGGTACCGTTGGTGCCGTATTTTGCCCAATTGGGTATCAGCCACATATACGCCTCGCCGCTGCTCGCGGCGCGGGCCGGCTCGATGCACGGCTACGATGTGGTCGACCCGACCCAGGTCAATCCGGAACTCGGTGGCGAAGCGGCGCTGCGAAATTTAGTCAGCACCCTGCGCGAGCACGGCATGGGGCTGATCCTCGACATCGTTTCCAACCACATGGCCGTGGGCGGCAACGACAATCCGTGGTGGCTTGACCTGCTCGAATGGGGACGACTGAGCCCTTATGGCGAATTTTTCGACATTCAGTGGCACTCGCCGGATCCGTTGATGGAAGGCCAGTTGTTGCTGCCCTTTCTAGGCAGCGACTACGGTGTGGCGTTGCAGGAAGGCACGCTGAAGCTGCATTTCAATGCAGAAAAAGGCAGCTTCTACGTCGAGCATTACGACCACCATTTCCCGATCTGCCCAAGCGATTACGGTGACATCCTCAAACCCGAGGAGGCGCTCAAGTCTTTGGCCGATCGCTTCAGCACCCTCAGCTACCAGACCGATGCGCATTCGCTGGCGATCCCCTTGAAGGAAGAGCTGCGGCAACTGGCAAGCGATCCGCAGGTTCTCGAAGCGCTTCAAAACAACCTGAAAAATTTCGACTCGACCACTGAAGAAGGCTTCCAATCGCTGCATCAGCTACTGGAGCGACAAAGCTATCGCCTGGCCAGCTGGCGCACCGCTGCCGATGACATCAACTGGCGGCGCTTTTTCGACATCAATGAACTCGGCGGTTTACGCGTCGAGCGTCCGGCAGTGTTCGAAGCAACGCACGGCAAAATCTTCCAGTTGATCGCCGAAGGGCTGGTCGACGGCTTGCGCATCGACCATATCGACGGCCTCGCCGACCCGCGCGGTTACTGCCGCAAATTGCGTCGACGCCTTGACCTGATCGCGCCAGACCGACACTTGCCGATCTACGTCGAGAAGATCCTCGGCGCCGGTGAAACCCTGCACCGCGATTGGGCGGTGGACGGCACCACCGGTTATGAATTCATGAATCAATTGTCGCTGTTGCAGCATTATCCCGACGGCGAATACGTCCTCGGTGACCTGTGGCAACGGCGCACCGAACGGCCCGCCGCGTTCATCGAAGAAGCGCAATTGGCGCGTCGGCAGATCCTCAACGGCTCGCTGGCCAGCGACTGCGAAAGCGTGGCGCAGGCCTTGCTGCAAGTGGCTCGCGACGACCTGATGACCCGCGACTTGACCCTCGGTGCGATCCGCCGGGTGTTGCAGGCGCTGATCGTGCATTTCCCGGTCTATCGCACTTACATCGGTGCAATGGGTCGTTCGGCGCAGGACGAGGTGTTTTTCCAGCACGCCATGGACGGTGCCCGGCAAACCCTCAGCGAAGCCGACTGGCCGGTACTCGACTGCGTCGCGGCCTGGCTCGGTGGCACACCGTGGCGGCGCAAACCGCGTGGCCGCTCGCGGAAAATCCTCAAGCACGCTTGCGTACGTTTTCAACAATTGACCTCACCGGCCGCCGCGAAAGCCGTGGAAGACACTGCGCTGTATCGCTCGGCGGTGCTGCTGTCGCGCAATGATGTGGGTTACAACACCGAACAGTTCAGCGCGCCGGTCAGTGATTTCCACGCGGTCAATCAGCGACGTCTCGCCGAATTCCCGGACAACCTGCTGGCCACCGCGACCCACGATCACAAGCGCGGCGAAGACACCCGCGCGCGCCTGGCGGTGCTCAGCGAACGCAGCCACTGGTACGCCGAGCAGATCGAATTGTGGCGCGCCCTCGCCCGCCCGGTTCGCGTTGATGACCAGGTACCGTCGGCGGGTGATGAGCTGATCCTCTATCAAGCTTTGCTCGGCAGTTGGCCGCTGGATCTGCGCGACGATGATCAGGGCGGTTTCGTCGATTACGCCAAGCGCATCTGGCAATGGCAACAGAAAGCCCTGCGTGAGGCCAAGCTGCAAAGCAGCTGGAGCGCGCCGAACGAGGCCTATGAAAACGCCACCCAGGCCTTCACCGAAAAACTCCTGACCGGCGCCGACGGTGAACTGCTGCGCGCCGCACTGGCCAAGACCGTCAACAGCATCGCCGCTGCCGGCGCGCTCAATGGCTTGGCGCAAACCTTGCTGCGCATGACTGTGCCGGGGGTGCCGGATCTGTATCAGGGCAACGAGTATTGGGATTTCAGCCTGGTCGATCCGGACAACCGCCGGCCGGTGGATTACGCCGCGCGCGCGCAGTCCTTGCAGGCGCCTCTGCCACCTGCGCAGCTGCTGGCGAACTGGCGTGACGGGCGTATCAAGCAGGCCTTGATCGCCGAGGTGCTGAACCTGCGTGCCGAGCATGCTGGGCTGTTCCGCCATGGCTCGTACCAGGCCTTGGAGGTGCTGGGCGATCAGGCGCACAACGTGCTCGCGTTTGCCCGCGAACACGAGGGGAAACAGGCCATCGTGATCGTGCCGATCCGTTGCGCCACGCTGCTGGAAAACGGTGCTGTACCTCAGGTCGATGCGCTGCGCTGGGGCGATACGCGGGCGGTTTTACCGTTCGCCGCCTCTGACGCAAACCTGAAGGGACTTTTTTCAAGCCGCGCAGTCACAAAAAACAGGGAGCTGAATATCAGCGACGCGCTGGGGGATGTCCCGGTCAATCTCTTTATCCAACACTTAACGTAAGCACGAGTTCAGTTCAGGAGCATTGCGATGAGCACCGACGATAAACGCATCCGCGAATTCGCCTATCAGATCTGGGAGTCCGAAGGTCAGCCAGAAGGTCAGGAAGCGCGCCATTGGGAGATGGCCCGCAAACTGGCTGAAGCAGAAGCCTTGGCACCGAAAAAACCACCGAAGGCTGCGGGCAGTAAAGCCGCTGGCAAGACAGCCGAGCCGAAAGCACCGGCCGCCAAACCAAAACCGCCGGCCAAAGCCAAACCGGCCAGCGCTGCCAAGGTGATTCCACCGGGTGAAAAACCCGCCGAGAAAAAGCCGAGAGCGCCGCGCAAGCCTTAGGCGACCTGACGCTAAACCGGACTATTGAACTGAATGAATGTGTGGCGGGCTTGCTCGCCACCGAGGGCGCGTTCGTCCTCAAGAAATACGCAAATCCCTTGTTTAAACCGGCTTCTGTGGTGAATGGATTTTTGTGGCGAGGGGATTTATCCCCGTTGGGTTGCGAAGCAGCCCCAAATGCTGCACTTGCGGAGTGTCAGACATACCGCGTGCAATGGTTTTGCGACTGCTGTGCAGCCGAACGGGGATAAATCCCCTCGCCACAAAATCTCGCTCCTACCGGGAATCGGTTTCAACTGAACTGTCCCCGTTTTTTGCAGGAGCAATCATGACCCGTCCAAAAAAAGCCGAACCCACCGCGCACGCCGAGCCTTCGAGAATTCGTGAAGGCCTGCCCTTCCCGCTCGGTGCGACCTGGGATGGTCTGGGGGTGAACTTTGCCCTGTTCTCCGCCAACGCCACCAAGGTCGAATTGTGCATCTTCGACGATGCCGGCGAAGTCGAACTCGAACGCATCGAACTGCCGGAATACACCGACGAGATCTACCACGGCTACCTGCCTGATGCGCACCCGGGGCTGATCTACGGCTACCGTGTCTACGGCCCGTATGACCCGGCGAACGGGCACCGTTTCAACCACAACAAATTGCTCATCGACCCCTACGCCAAGCAACTGGTCGGCGAGCTGAAGTGGTCGGAAGCGCTGTTCGGCTACACCATCGGCCACCCCGACGCCGACCTCAGTTTCGACGAACGCGACAGCGCGCCATTCGTGCCCAAGTGCAAAGTCATCGACCCGGCGCACACCTGGGGCAACGACCAGCGTGTCAGTGTGCCGTGGGACAAAACCATCATTTACGAAACTCACGTACGCGGCATCAGCATGCGTCACCCCTCGGTGCCGGAAAACGTGCGAGGTACTTTCGCCGGTCTGATGAATGACGACGTGCTCAAGCACATTCGCAGCGTCGGCGTTTCGTCGGTCGAGTTGTTGCCGATCCACGCCTTCGTCAACGACCAGCACCTGCTGCACAAGGGCATGACCAATTACTGGGGTTACAACAGCATCGCGTTTTTCGCCCCGGACCCGCGTTATCTGGCCAGCGGCAAGATCGCCGAGTTCAAGGAAATGGTCGCGCACCTGCACGAGGCCAATCTCGAAGTAATCCTCGACGTGGTCTACAACCACACCGCCGAGGGCAACGAGCAAGGCCCGACCCTGTCGATGCGCGGCATCGACAACGCGTCCTACTACCGCTTGATGCCTGACGACAAACGCTTCTACATCAACGATTCCGGCACCGGCAACACGCTGGATCTGAGCCATCCATGCGTACTGCAAATGGTCACCGACTCGCTGCGTTACTGGGCCACGGAAATGCACGTCGACGGTTTCCGCTTCGACCTGGCGACTATTCTTGGCCGTTATCACGATGGCTTCGACGAACGTCACAGCTTCCTCGTGGCCTGCCGTCAGGACCCGGTGCTGCGTCAGGTGAAAATGATCGCCGAGCCGTGGGACTGCGGCCCCGGTGGCTATCAGGTCGGCAACTTCCCACCGGGCTGGGTCGAATGGAACGACAAGTTTCGCGACACCGTGCGGGCCTTCTGGAAAGGGGATGACGGCCAGGTTGCCGACTTCGCCAGCCGCATGACCGCTTCTGGCGAGATGTTCAATCAGCGTGGACGGCGGCCGTATTCGTCGGTGAATTTCATCACCGCCCACGACGGTTTCACCCTCAACGATCTGGTCTCGTACAACGACAAGCACAACGAAGCCAACGACGAGAACAATCAGGACGGCAGCAATAACAATCTGTCGTGGAACCACGGCGTCGAAGGCCCGACCGACGACCCGGAAATCAACGAACTGCGCCATCGGCAGATGCGCAACTTCTTCGCCACGCTACTGTTGTCCCAAGGCACGCCGATGATCGTCGCCGGTGACGAATTCGCCCGCACCCAGGACGGTAACAACAACGCTTATTGCCAGGACAGCGAGATCGGCTGGGTCAATTGGGACCTGAGCGAAGACGGCAAGGCGCTGCTGAAATTCGTCAAACGCCTGATCAAGTTGCGTCTGGCTTACCCGATTCTGCGTCGCGGTCGTTTTCTCGTCGGCGAGTACAACGAGGACATCGGCGTCAAGGACGTCACCTGGCTGGCGCCGGACGCCACCGAGATGACCACCGAGCACTGGCACGATGCGCACAACCGTTGCCTGGGCATGCTGCTCGATGGCCGCGCGCAGGAAACCGGCATTCGCCGCAAAGGTGGCGATGCGACTCTGTTGCTGGTGGTCAACGCGCACCACGACATCGTCAACTTCACCTTGCCGGAGGTGCCGGACGGTGGTTTCTGGACGTGCATGATCGATACCAATCAACCGTCGATCCGTGGTCAGGAGCGTTTTGACTTCGGCCATGAATACTCGGTGACCGGCCGTTCGCTGTTGCTGTTCGAACTGCAACACGAAGAAGAAGATTGATATGGACCTGCAAAACTATCTCGCTCGCCGCACGCCGGATTATCCCGACACGGCGACCCTCGGCGCCTGTCTGCGGGCGATGGTCGAGGCCGGGCATGATCGTTTGCCGTTGCCCGGTAGCGGCCTGACGCTGGAGCGTTTCCAGCGTCTGGCCGATGTCGCCGGGCATGATCTGGGGTTGTGCAAACTCTACGAAGGCCATACCGATGCGTTGGCGATCATCGAACAACTCGGTGGCTCGCCGACGCCCGGCAGCACCTGGGGCATGTGGGCTGCAGAACCGCCGCAGGCACGAGTCAAGGTCAGTCCCGCCGGGCACATGGTCGCACTGAACGGGCGCAAGGCTTGGTGCTCCGGCGCCGGGGTGCTCAGTCATGCCTTGCTGACCGCTTGGGACGCCGATGATCAGCAACAACTGGTGGCGGTGGCACTCGATCAACCGGGCGTGACCATCACCGATCAAGGCTGGCAAGCCGTAGGCATGGGCGCCACCGGCAGTGTTGAAGTGGTGTTCGATGGCGCCGAAGGCCAAGCCATCGGCAATCCTGGCGATTACTTGCAACGTCCGGGTTTCTGGCAGGGCGGCGTCGGCATTGCCGCGTGCTGGTACGGCGCCGCACGGCGGATTGCCGATTCGCTGCGCCAGCAATGTGCGCAACGTGAAGAGCCGCATGCCCTCGCCCACCTCGGCGCAGTCGACACGGCCTTGCAAGCGGCGGCTGACGTGCTGCGCTTCAGCGCCTTGCACATCGATGCGCACCCCGAAGACAACGCCGAACTGCTCGCCCGACGCGCTCGTGCTGTCGTCGAGCAATCCGCTGAGCAGGTGATCCGCGAAGTCGGTCGCGCGCTGGGCGCCGGGCCGTATTGCAAGGATCGTCACTTCGCTCATTTGATCGCCGACCTGCCGGTGTTCCTGCGGCAAAGCCATGCCGAGCGCGACCTCGCCACCCTCGGTCAACTGATTGCCCGTCAACCCGATGAGGTCTGGTCGCTATGAAAGCCAATCCGATCGTCGGCCAAGGCACGTCTTTGCATCAATGGCAGGCCTCGCGGCATCTGGCAGAGTTGCAAAGTATCGACATTCTCAGCCTGGTGCCCCCAGGTGCGCGAGCCGTGATTGTTGCCCCCCATCCGGACGATGAAGTGCTCGGTTGCGGAGGTCTGCTGCAGTTGCTTGCCGCTGCCGGGCGCGACTTGCAATTGATCTCGGTCACCGACGGCAGCGCCAGTCATCCCGGCTCCGAACGCTGGCCGGTCGAACGCTTGAGCGTGATCCGTCCACAAGAATCCGCCGAAGCCCTGCGCCGCCTCGGTCTGCCGATGCACCGTTTGAAGTGGCTGCGCGGTGGTTTCACCGACACTCAGGTGGCGGCTCAGGAACAACAACTGAGCGCGTTCATCGAACAGCATCTGCGCGCCAACGACGTGGTGTTTACCACTTGGCGCGAGGATGGCCATTGCGACCACGAAGCCGTCGGCCGCGCCAGTGCCGAAGCGGCGCGCCGGGTCGGTGCCATCTGCCATGAGTTGCCGGTGTGGACGTGGCACTGGGCGACGCCTGAAGACGCCGTCGTGCCGTGGCAGCGAGCGCGCAAGATTCTGCTGACGCCGGCGCAAGTCGCGCGCAAACGCCACGCGGTGCACGCCTTTGCCAGCCAACTGGAGGGCGACGCGCAAGCGGGACTCGCCCCGGTGCTCGCGCCTTACGTGATCGACCGCTTGCTGCAGCCTTTCGAAGTGGTGTTTTTATGAGTGTCGAGGATCGCTATTTCGACGGCCTGTTCGCCGGCAACGATGACCCCTGGGCCTTCCGCGAGCGCTGGTACGAGCAGCGCAAACGCGCCATCACCCTCGCCGCTCTGCCTCGCCCGCACTATCGATCGATTTTCGAACCCGGCTGCGCCAACGGTGAGTTGAGCGCTGAACTGGCCCGCCGTTGCGACCGCCTGTTGTGCTGCGACACCGCCAGTGCCGCCGTGCGTCTGGCGCAAACCCGTTTGAGCGTGTTTGACCATGCCGAGGTACGGCAAAACCGCCTGCCGGGTGACTGGCCGGAGGAAAAATTCGACCTGATTGTATTTAGCGAAATCGGCTACTACCTCGATAGCCAGGATCTGACAGCCGTTATCCGTCACATCAGCCATTCCCTGACCGCCGACGGCCAATTGCTCGCTTGCCACTGGCGCCCGCCGATTGATGACTGCCCGCTGAATGCGCGGCAGGTTCACGATTTGATTCACGAGCAACTGCAACTGCCGCGTCTGGTGCTGCATCAGGAGGCGGACTTCATACTTGAGGTCTGGAGCCGTGAACCACGTTCGGTCGCCGCACTGGAGGGCTTGCGATGATCGGCATTCTGATCCCGGCGCACAACGAAGAAGACTTGCTCGACGAATGCCTGAGCGCCGCGCTGCGCGCCAGCAAGCACGCCTTGCTCGCCGGCGAACCGGTCGAAGTGCTGGTAGTGCTGGACAGCTGCACCGATCGCTCGGCGCACATCGTCGGCCGTTATCCGGTGCTGAACCTGCAGATCGAGGCGCGCAACGTCGGCCAGGCCCGCGCTGCCGGTGCGCGTCTGCTGCTGGAGCGCGGCGCACGCTGGATCGCCTGCTCGGACGCCGACAGCCGCGTGGCCGACGACTGGCTGGTGGCGCAACTCGGGCTCGGCGCTGACGCGGTATGCGGCACCGTGACGGTGGAACACTGGCATGAATCGCTCGATCAGGCCGCGCAGATCCGCTATCAGAGCCAGTATCGCGGCTGTGACGGGCACCGGCATATCCACGGTGCAAACCTGGGCATCAGCGCCGATGCCTACCGCTGGGCCGGCGGTTTTCAACCGCTGGCGTGCGATGAAGACGTGCAACTGGTGCGTGAGCTGGAGCTGTCCGGCGCCAACATTGCCTGGAGCCATCGCCCGCAGGTCCACACCAGCGCCCGTCTGGACAGCCGCGCACGCGGCGGATTTGGCGATTATCTGCGACAACTGGCACAGCTTTGAGAAAAAAAACCAGATCAGGCTAATCTGTCACGAGACGAACAGCGCTTCTTGAGCAATACTCTGCTGCGCGGCAATCCAGGGTTCGGAGCGTCGTACGGCAATCAACCTGCCTTCACGGGTCGACCAGCGGCTTTTTATGTCTGCGTGCGCGACTGAGGGCGAGACACTACAAGGACGTCGCACCCATGAAACTGTTATCCCTCAGCGAAAGCGGGCAGCCAGCGCAGATATGGAACAGCGCCCCGCAACTCGACAACATTCCCGTCATCAATACCCGCAGTCTGGTCCCGCCCGGTGCGCGCGCCGTGGTCATTGCCCCGCACCCCGGCGATGAAGTGGTGACATCCGGCGGCCTGCTGCAGTTACTCGCCAACCTCGGCCATCCCCTGCAATTGCTCTCGATCACCGACGGCAGCGCCAGCCATCCCGGTTCGCGGCAATGGTCGGAAAAACGCCTGAGCGTGTTTCGCCCCCAGGAAAGCGTCGAAGCCCTGCGCCGTCTGGGCCTGCCCATGCACAGCCTGAAATGGGTGCGCGGTGGTTTCAACGACAGCGGCCTGATGGATCAGGAAACGCAACTGACTGAATTCATCAGCCGTTACTTGCGCCCCGGCGACGTGGTGTTCAGCACTTGGCGTGGTGATGGCAACAACGACCATGAAGCCGTCGGACGAGCCAGCGCCAGAGCGGCGGAACTGACCGGGGCGACCTTTCACGATGTGCCGATCTGGGCCTGGCACTGGCCGGAGCGCGAGCACAAGTTGATCCCCTGGGAGCGCGCCCGCAAAATTCGCCTCGACACCTGGACCGTCGCGCGCAAAAGCCACGCCACCCATGCCTACGCCAGCCAGCTCAGCGACGAACCGGCACTGGGCCTTGCAGCCAAACTGTCGCCGATGGTGCTCGAACGCATGCGCCAGCCCTACGAAATCGTCTTCCTCTAAAAAAACAACAGCCCCCTGTAGGAGCTGCCGAAGGCTCGGGCCGCGATCGGACGATCTTTTGAAGTTGGCTGCTAAAAACAAGATCAAAAGATCGCAGCCTTCGGCAGCTCCTACACGGATGGGTATGAAAAGGAACTGCTGGGCCTCTGCATCAGTCGCATGAATAAGCAGACAGATTCAGAGGAGTGCACGTGTCCAGCGATCCCAAGCGTCAACTTAACGATGCGCCCGGCATTCATCGCCTGCGCGTGCTGACGGTCAATACGCACAAGGGTTTCACCGCGCTCAACCGGCGTTTCATCTTGCCGGAACTGCGCGAAGCCGTGCGCAGCACGTCCGCCGACCTGGTGTTTCTGCAAGAGGTGGTGGGTGAGCACGAACGTCATTCGAGCCGTTACAACGAATGGCCGCAAACCTCGCAGTACGAGTTCCTCGCCGACAGTATGTGGAGCGATTTCGCTTACGGACGCAACGCCGTGTACCCCAACGGTCACCACGGCAATGCCCTGCTGTCGAAATACCCGATTCGCGAATACCGTAATCTCGACGTGTCGATCACCGGCCCCGAACGCCGCGGCCTGCTGCACTGTGTGCTGGACGTACCGGGGCATGCCGAGGTCCACGCGATCTGCGTACACTTGAGCCTGCTCGAAAGCCATCGCCAGTTGCAGCTGCAACTGCTCTGCCAATTGCTCGAATCCCTGCCGGACGATGCCCCGGTGATCATCGCCGGCGACTTCAACGACTGGCAGTTGCAGGGCAATGCGGCCCTCTCCCGCCGTGACTATTTGCACGAAGCGTTCGAACGCCATCACGGTCGCCCGGCCAAGACCTACCCGGCACGTTTCCCCTTGCTGCGACTGGACCGCATCTACTTGCGCAATGCCAGCAGCCACGACCCACGTATCCTCGGCAACAAGCCGTGGACGCATCTCTCCGATCACCTGCCGCTGGCGGTTGAAGTTCATCTGTAATCATGCGATTGCCTGGACGAAATATTGACAGCATCGCCCTACACGGAGAGACCGGCCATATGGGGGTCTGCATCTGCTCGCAGACCTTCCGTCGGCAATAAAACCTCCGTATGGCGAGGCTTTCCTTCGATATTCCATACAAACAACCACTTAGTTATGTGCAGAAAAACAAACGCTTGCAAACCCCGTTTTGCTACTACCGCTCATCGTTCAATTTCTTGACGAGCGCGCGCGACTCTTCTTATCTCTACCTTACTACCCCCGGAATCACTGCCCGGGGCGAGCCTTCGGACACTCGCGAAATCGAGCGGCCACGGTTCGCCCCGCTCCATTCGGTCGCCCCTCGTTCGGGGTAGGAGAGACGCCACACAGAGAGAATGCATGCGCTTGCAAGGTAGACCTCCATGAGAATTTCAATTACCCCACACGAGATCAAAATCACGTTCTGCACAGTGTCGAGCTCTATCTTGCTGTGCTCATCCATGGAGGCGCAGGCCGGTCCTGCGGCGGATGAAACCACGCCGTGGTATCGCGCGGACGTACCGGTCATGACCTTGCCAGCGACCGTCATCACTCCCGATCAGCAACGCTTCAGCTCACGGCCGGACGTGCGTGGCGCCAACCTGATCACTGAAGACCTCGCACCGAATGCCTGGGATCAGCTCTACGGACGCCCTGCCCGTCAGGCGCAAAACGATGTGTTGTCCTCGGGTTTTGCGATGCCTGGCAGTGGCGACTTCAAAGGTCCGGCGATCCTGACTCTGCAAAGTGGCAGCGGTCATACCCAGACCATCGGCCTGATCGGCGGCCTCAACCAGATTCAAGCCAACGGCAACGGCCTGCTCACCAGTCGCGCCCAAACCGATCCGACCACCGACACCCTCAACCTGCAAGGGCAGAGCCTCGGCGCCTATTACAGCCTGACCGGCGCGCAAGGCTGGCACGTCGACCTGTCCGCCAGCGGTGGCCGCGTCAGTGGCTTCAGCCGCAACGAGCAAGGCGCACGGCAAGCCACTGAAGGCAGCGCACTGACCTTTTCGGTGGAAGGCGGTTTTCCGATTGGCTTGAGTGAAAATTGGGTGGTGGAACCGCAGGCGCAACTGATCAACCAGCGCATCACCCTAGACACGCCGTATGCCGGATCGGGGAATGCCTCATCAACAGACCTGACCGCCTGGAGTGGTCGTGTCGGCGCGCGGTTGAAAGGTAGTTATGATTTGAACGGTTTGCCGGTCGAACCGTACGTGCGCACCAACCTCTGGCACACGGTGTACACCGGCAATACGGTGACGCTCGATCAGGTCGACAAGATCAGCAGCAGTCGCAAGTCGTCGACCGTTGAATTGGGCCTGGGACTGGTGGCGCGGATGACACCCTCGGTGAGTCTGTACGTGAGTGCCGATTACAGCAGCGATGTCGACGACAACGATTTGAATGGCCTGATTGGCAGCCTGGGTGTGCGCATGCGTTGGTGAGCTTCAGATCACCGAAGATCCCTGTGGGAGCTGGCTTGCCAGCGATGGCGGCGTGTCAGTCACCAAAGATGCTGAAAGTGACGGCCTCATCGCGGGCAAGCCCGCTCCCACAGGTTTTGCAGCGCCTTGGATCAACCCTCAGGCTTGAGGATCA
>NZ_AKJD01000134.1 GCF_000282515.1 Pseudomonas sp. GM80 | reverse complement strand
TGATCGTTCCCACGCTCTGCGTGGGAATGCCGCCCGGGACGCTCCGCGTCCCTGTGACGCAGAGCGTCACTGGATGCGTGCCCACGCAGAGCGTGGGAACGATCAGTAGCTAAAGTTCGAGGTGGTTCGCCGCCTCTGTAACGATCAAAGATTTGCGGAGTACGTCATGGCCATCGCCGTTCCCCTGAACGAGGGCAACAGCCCCACCTTGAAGCAGAAGCTCAAGCGCGCCGAGCGGGTCAACCGCTGGAAGGCTCAAGCGCTGATTGCGCCGTTGGTGCTGTTTCTGTTGCTGGTGTTTCTGGTGCCGATCGTGGCGCTGCTCTACAAAAGCGTCGGCAACCCGGAAGTGGTCGGCGGCATGCCGCGCACCGTGGCGGCCATCGCCAGTTGGGACGGCCGCGGCCTGCCCGCTGAACCGGTCTACAAAGCCGCCGGCGAAGACCTCGCCGAAGCACGTAAAAACCAGACGCTGGGCGATCTGTCCAAGCGCTTGAATATGGAATTGGCCGGCTATCGCAGCCTGCTGACCAAAACCGCCCGGGCGCTGCCCTTCGCCAGCGAACCGGCCTCTTATAAAGAAGCGCTGGAAGCACTCGACGAACGTTGGGGCGACCCGGCCTACTGGCAAGCGGTCAAACGCAACACCAGCAGCATCACACCGTACTACTTGCTGGCGTCCGTCGACCACCGCATCGACGACCTCGGCGAAATCGCCCCGGCCACCCCGGATCAGGCGATCTACCTCGACATCTTCGCCCGCACGTTCTGGATGGGCCTGGTCATCACCGTGATCTGCCTGCTGCTCGCCTATCCACTGGCCTACCTGCTGGCGAACCTGCCATCGCGGCAGAGCAACCTGCTGATGATTCTGGTGCTGCTGCCGTTCTGGACTTCGATTCTGGTGCGCGTCGCCGCATGGATCGTGCTGCTGCAATCGGGCGGGCTGATCAACAGCGGCCTGATGGCCATGGGCATCATCGATAAACCGCTGGAATTGGTGTTCAACCGCACCGGTGTGTACATCTCGATGGTGCACATCCTGCTGCCGTTCATGATCCTGCCGATCTACAGCGTGATGAAAGGCATCTCGCCGACCTACATGCGCGCGGCGATTTCCCTCGGCTGCCACCCGTTCGCCAGTTTCTGGCGGGTGTACTTCCCGCAAACCTACGCCGGTGTCGGCGCCGGGTGCCTGTTGGTGTTCATTCTCGCCATCGGTTACTACATCACCCCGGCGCTGCTCGGCAGCCCGAACGATCAAATGGTCAGCTACTTCGTCGCCTTCTACACCAACACCAGCATCAACTGGGGCATGGCCACCGCACTCGGCGGGTTGTTGCTGCTGGCGACCGTGGTGCTTTATCTGATTTACAGCTGGCTGGTGGGCGCCAGTCGCCTGCGTCTGAGCTAAGGGGAATTCGAGATGCTGAGTCCTTACATGTCGCCCATTGAACGGGTGTGGTTCTACAGCCTGCGGATTCTCTGCGGCCTGATTCTGTTGTTCCTGATTCTGCCGGTGCTGGTGATCATTCCACTGTCGTTCAACTCGGGAAGTTTTCTGGTCTATCCGCTGCAGGGTTTCTCGCTGCAGTGGTACCACGACTTCTTCGCCTCGGCGGAATGGATGCGCGCACTGAAGAACAGCATCATCGTCGCCCCGGCGGCGACGGTGCTGGCGATGATCTTTGGCACGCTGGCGGCGATTGGCCTGACTCGCGGTGACTTCCCTGGCAAAGCGCTGGTGATGGCGCTGGTGATTTCGCCGATGGTGGTGCCGGTGGTGATCATTGGTGTGGCGAGTTACCTGTTCTTCGCGCCGTTGGGGTTGGGCAACAGCTTCTTCTCGCTGATCGTCGTGCATGCGGTGCTGGGCGTGCCGTTTGTGATCATCACGGTGTCGGCGACCTTGCAGGGGTTTAATCACAACCTGGTGCGTGCCGCCGCGAGTCTCGGTGCATCGCCACTGACCGCGTTCCGTCGCGTGACCTTACCGTTGATTGCGCCGGGAGTGATCTCCGGGGCGTTGTTTGCCTTCGCGACGTCGTTTGACGAGGTGGTGGTGACGTTGTTTCTGGCAGGTCCCGAGCAGGCGACGTTGCCTCGGCAGATGTTCAGCGGGATTCGCGAAAACCTCAGTCCGACGATTGCCGCTGCGGCGACCTTGCTGATTGCCTTCTCGGTCATCCTGCTGCTGACCCTGGAATGGCTACGCGGCCGCAGCGAAAAACTGCGCACCGCCCAGGTCTGACGCTGATCGTTCCCACGCTCTGCGTGGGAATGCCTCTCGGGACGCTCCGCGTTCCCGCTCGAGGATGGGACGCAGAGCGTCCCCGGCTGTATTCCCACGCAGAGCGTGGGAACAATCAGGGAGTACCGTCCTCGCGACTGGGTCATTCATGGAGTGAATAGCAGACAACCCCAAATCCCCAGCTAATCTTGTGCCCAGCTCCCATATCTATAAGAGGCTGCGCACGATGAGTCTGTCCCAGTTCAAAATCGCTCACAAACTGATCACCGGCGCCGCCGCCATCGAGCAACTGGCCGCTGAACTCACGCGCCTCGACATCGACAACCCGCTGATTGTCACCGATGCCGCGCTGGTCAAATCCGGCACCGTCGAGCTGGCGCTATGCCAATTGGGCGGGCGCGAGTACGAGATTTTCGACCGCGTGCTGCCAGACCCGGAAATCGCCATCGTTGAAGACTGTATGCGCGTTTACCGTGAGGGCGGGCATGACGGCCTGATCGGCCTCGGTGGCGGCAGTGCCATCGACATCGCCAAAAGCGTCGCCGCGTATGCCGGTTACCACGGTGCGCTGGAAGATCTGTTCGGCGTCGACCAGGTGCCGCGCAAAGGCCCGCCGCTGATCGCCATTCCGACCACCGCCGGCACCGGTTCAGAAGTGACCAACGTCGCCATCCTTTCGGACAAGGTCGCGCAACTGAAGAAAGGCATCGTCAGCGACTATCTATTACCGGACGTCGCGCTGGTCAGCCCGCAAATGACCCTGACCTGCCCACGCAGCGTCACCGCCGCCAGTGGCGTCGACGCGCTGGTACACGCCATCGAATCCTATCTGTCGGTGAATGCCTCACCGATCACCGACGCGCTGGCCATCGGCGCAATCAAACTTATCGCCAAAGCCTTGCCCAAGGCATACGCCAACGGCGCCAACCTGCAAGCGCGCGAAGACATGGCCACTGCCAGCCTGATGGCCGGCATGGCGTTCGGCAATGCCGGGGTCGGTGCGGTGCATGCGCTGGCGTATCCGCTGGGCGGGCGTTTCAACATCGCCCACGGGGTGAGCAATGCCTTGCTGCTGCCGTATGTCATGACCTGGAACAAGATGGCTTGCGTCGAGCGCATGCAGGATATTGCCGAAGCCATGGGGGTGAAGACCGCTCATCTGAGTGCAGCCGAGGCGGCGGATAAAGCCGTGCAGGCGATGACCGATTTGTGCGCGGCGGTGGAAATTCCTGCCGGGCTGCGCAGTTTCGGTGTGCCGGAAGAAGCGATCCCGGCCATGGCGGTGGAAGCCGCGGGGATCGAGCGCCTGATGCGCAATAACCCGCGCAAACTCAGCGCCGTCGATATCGAGAAGATTTACCGAGCGGCGTACTGATCATCGCGGTCACGGTGCGCGCAGCAATGCATGAGGCTACAATGCGCGCCATCGTGATTTAGCTCAGAAAAGGTGCGTCATGCAGCCCTTCGTAATTGCTCCGTCGATTCTCTCCGCCGACTTCGCCCGCCTCGGCGAGGAAGTCGACAACGTTCTCGCCGCTGGCGCCGACTTTGTCCACTTCGACGTCATGGACAACCACTACGTACCCAACCTGACCATCGGCCCGATGGTCTGCGCGGCGTTGCGCAAGTACGGCGTCACCGCGCCGATCGACGCGCACCTGATGGTCAGCCCGGTGGATCGTATCGTCGGCGACTTCATCGAAGCCGGCGCGACCTACATCACCTTCCACCCGGAAGCCACGCTGCACGTTGATCGCTCGCTGCAACTGATCCGTGAAGGCGGCTGCAAATCCGGCCTGGTGTTCAACCCGGCGACCCCGCTGGACGTGCTCAAGTACGTGATCGACAAGGTCGACATGGTCTTGCTGATGAGCGTCAACCCAGGCTTCGGCGGGCAGAAATTCATTCCCGGCACCCTCGACAAACTGCGCGAAGCGCGGGCGATCATCGATGCTTCGGGCCGTGACATCCGTCTGGAAATCGACGGCGGCGTCAACGTCAACAACATCCGTGAAATCGCTGCCGCTGGCGCTGACACCTTTGTCGCGGGCTCGGCAATCTTCAATGCGCCGAACTACCAGGAAGTCATCGACAAGATGCGTTCCGAACTGGCACTGGCGCGCCCATGAGCGGATTTGAGCAGATGTTCCCGGGAAAACTGCCTCGGCTGGTGATGTTCGATCTGGATGGCACGCTGATCGACTCGGTTCCAGACCTGGCAGCGGCGGTGGACACCATGCTGCTCTCCCTCGGCCGCCAGCCTGCCGGCATCGAAGCGGTGCGCGAGTGGGTTGGCAACGGCGCGCCGGTTCTGGTGCGCCGTGCTTTGGCCGGTGGCATCGACCATTCGGCGGTGGATGACGTCGAGGCCGAACATGCGCTGGAAGTATTCATGGAGGCTTACGGCGCCAGCCATGAGCTGACCGTGGTCTATCCCGGCGTGCGCGACACGCTCAAGTGGCTGCAAAAGCAAGGCGTGGCCATGGCGCTGATCACCAACAAGCCGGAGCGCTTCGTCGCGCCGCTGCTGGATCAGATGAAAATCGGCCGCTACTTCAAGTGGATCATCGGCGGCGATACCTTGCCGCAGAAAAAGCCTGATCCGGCGGCGCTGTTTTTCGTGATGAAAATGGCCAACATCCCGGCCTCGCAGTCGTTGTTCGTCGGCGACTCGCGCAGCGACGTGCTGGCGGCGAAAGCGGCGGGGGTCAAATGCGTGGCGCTGAGTTACGGCTACAACCATGGCCGACCGATTGCCGAAGAATCGCCGGCGCTGGTGATCGACGATCTGCGCAAGCTAATTCCCGGTTGCCTCGGTTCGGCCGCTGAGATAACGTTGCCCGACGCTTCTCAATCCCATTCTGGAAACGCCATCGTGGTGGTCACTCGCAAACTCTGGATGAAAGTCATCAAGGCCCTGGCCCGCTGGCGTTGGCGCGCCTGACTTTTTTCTGGCCGGTCTGCCGGCGCGTTTGCATACCTGACTGATAGCACCTCACACCACGAGGCACCTTATGATCCGCGAAGAATTCCTGCGCTTGGCCGCTGACGGCTACAACCGCATTCCGTTGGCCTGCGAAACCCTGGCCGACTTCGACACGCCGCTGTCGATCTACCTGAAACTGGCCGACCAGCCCAATTCCTACCTGCTCGAATCGGTGCAGGGTGGCGAGAAATGGGGCCGTTACTCGATCATCGGTCTGCCATGCCGCACGGTCATGCGTGTTCATGATCATCACGTCAGCATCACTGTTGACGGCGTCGAGACCGAAAGCCACGACGTTGAAGACCCACTGGCCTTTGTCGAATCCTTCAAGGCGCGTTACAACGTGCCGACCATTGCAGGCCTGCCGCGCTTCAACGGTGGTCTGGTGGGTTACTTCGGTTACGACTGCGTGCGTTATGTCGAGAAGCGCTTGGGCAAGTGCCCTAACCCGGATCCATTGGGTGTGCCGGATATTTTGCTGATGGTGTCCGACGCCGTTGTGGTGTTCGACAACCTCGCCGGCAAGATGCACGCGATCGTTCTCGCCGACCCTGCGCAGGCCGATGCTTTCGAACAAGGTCAGGCACGTTTGCAGGAATTGCTGGAGCAACTGCGCCAGCCGATCACCCCGCGCCGTGGCCTGGATTTCAGCAAGCAGCAATCGGCTGATCCAGTATTCCGTTCCAGTTTTACTCAGGACGATTACGAAAAAGCCGTCGACACCATCAAGGAATACATCCTCGCCGGTGACTGCATGCAGGTCGTGCCGTCGCAGCGCATGTCGATCGACTTCAACGCTGCACCGATTGATCTGTACCGCGCGCTGCGTTGCTTCAACCCGACGCCGTACATGTACTTCTTCAACTTCGGCGACTTCCACGTCGTCGGCAGTTCGCCGGAAGTGCTGGTGCGCGTCGAAGACAATTTGATTACCGTGCGCCCGATCGCCGGCACACGCCCACGTGGCGCGACCGAAGAAGCCGATCTGGCGCTGGAAGAAGACCTGCTGTCGGACGACAAAGAGATCGCCGAGCATTTGATGCTGATCGATTTGGGCCGTAATGATACGGGGCGTGTTTCGGAGATTGGTTCGGTGAAGCTCACCGAGAAAATGGTCATCGAGCGTTATTCCAACGTGATGCACATCGTTTCCAACGTCACCGGCCAGTTGAAAGAAGGCCTGACGGCGATGGACGCACTGCGGGCGATTCTGCCGGCGGGCACGTTGTCTGGCGCACCGAAGATTCGTGCGATGGAAATCATCGACGAGCTGGAGCCGGTCAAGCGTGGTGTGTATGGCGGTGCGGTCGGTTACTTCGCCTGGAACGGCAACATGGACACCGCGATTGCCATCCGCACCGCAGTGATCAAGAACGGCGAACTGCACGTGCAGGCCGGTGGCGGCATCGTCGCCGACTCGGTGCCGGCCCTGGAATGGGAAGAAACCCTGAACAAACGCCGCGCCATGTTCCGCGCCGTGGCCCTGGCCGAACAAACCCCGGACTGATTTCCGATCCCCTGCGGGAGAGGACATGTGTGGGATGGGGATTTATCTGTGGTGTGGGATTCATTGTGGCGAGGGGATTTATCCCCGCTCGGCTGCGCAGCAGTCGTGAAACCATCGCACGCGGTTTACCTGATACACCGCGGTGATTGGTTTCGGGGCCGCTTCGC
>NZ_AKJD01000133.1 GCF_000282515.1 Pseudomonas sp. GM80 | reverse complement strand
CCAACGTGTTGTCGACGCCGAACCTGCTGACGCTGGACAACGAAGCGGCGAGTATTTTCGTCGGTCAGACCATTCCGTTTGTCAGCGGCAGTTACGTGACTGGCGGCGGGGGCACCAGCAACAATCCGTTCCAGACGGTGACCCGTGAAGAGGTCGGTTTGAAGCTCAACGTGCGCCCGCAGATTTCCGAGGGCGGCACGGTGAAGCTCGATATCTATCAGGAAGTTAGCAGCATTGATGAGCGGGCTTCGGCCAGTGCCAATTCGGCGGGGATTGTCACCAACAAACGTGCGATCGACACCAGTATCTTGCTCGATGACGGGCAGATCATGGTTCTCGGCGGTTTGCTGCAGGACGGTTACAGCCAGAGCAATGACGCGGTGCCGTGGTTGGGCAGCTTGCCGGGGATCGGCGCGCTGTTTCGCAACGAACGTCGGGCAATCACCAAGACCAACCTGATGGTGTTCCTGCGCCCGTACATCATCCGCGACAGCGAAGCGGGACGCAGCATTACGCTGAACCGCTACGACTTCATGCGCCGTGCCCAAGGTGGTTTGCAGCCGGAACACAGCTGGGCGATGCCGGACATGCAGGCGCCGC
>NZ_AKJD01000132.1 GCF_000282515.1 Pseudomonas sp. GM80 | reverse complement strand
GGCAGCTCCTACAGGGGAAAAGGGTCTCTGCAGGCGCCCGTCATTAATCACTGAAGGCGGCAAATCATGAGTTTTACTGTGTGGGTTGCCGTGCTCGGTGCCGTGCTGCTGACGTTGGCACTGACGTCTTCCTATCTGCGCTGGATGCCGGTGACGACATCGGCGGTGTGTCTGTTGCTGGGGATCGGTATCGGCCCCAGCGGTCTGGGCTTGCTGCAACTGTCGGTAGAAAACGCCTCATTGTGGATGGAGCACCTGACGGAAGTGGCGGTGCTCTTTTCGCTGTTTGTCTGTGGGCTGAAATTACGTTTGCCATTACGCGACAAGCGTTGGCGAATTGCTTTTGGTCTGGCCGGGCCGGTGATGGTGCTGACCATCGCCGGCGTTTGCCTGTTGCTGCATTGGGGCTTGCAGTTGCCGTGGGGGCCGTCGTTGTTGGTTGGCGCGATCCTGGCGCCAACCGACCCGGTGCTGGCCGCACTGGTGCAGGTCAATGACGCGCGGGATGTCGACAGCGTGCGCTTCGGTCTTTCCGGCGAGGCTGGTTTGAACGACGGCATCGCTTTCCCGTTTGTGATTCTGGGTCTGTTGCTGATCCACAGTGACGGCGACTGGCAGGGCTGGGTTTTGCGCAGCGTGCTGTGGGCCGTGCCCGCAGGGCTTTTGACCGGTTACTGGATGGGTCGCGGCATCGGTCGCGTGACCTTGTCACTGCGCATTCGCAATGATGACAGCACCTTGAGCCCCAATGATTATCTGGCCCTGTCGCTGATCGCATTGGCGTATGTCGGCGCTGAAGCCATTGGCGGTTATGGCTTTCTATCGGTGTTCGCCGCCGGCCTCGGCCTGCGCCAGGTTGAAGTGAAATCCACCGGTGCCGGGCAACCTCCGGCCGAACACCTGGTACAGCCGGTAGTCGGCCATCAGAACGTCGAGCCTCAACACGCCGTCCACGGCGACACCGAAAAGCTGGAAAGCAGCCAGGTCGCCGCCGGCATCATGATGGGCGACATGCTGTCGTTTGGCAGCCTGGTCGAACGCGCCATGGAGGTGTTTCTGGTGACGCTGCTGGGGGTGGTGCTGGTGGCGCATTGGGATTGGCGCGCGCTGGTGGTGGGCGGCGTATTGTTCTGCCTGATACGCCCGGCGTGCGTTGCCTTGATGCCGTGGGGCACCTTGCTGGAGGGACGACAACGGCTGTTGATCGGCTGGTTTGGCATTCGTGGGATCGGTAGCCTGTTTTACCTGTTTTATGCGTTGAACGAGGGGCTGACCGGGTCGCTCGCGACGCTGTGCACAGACCTGACGCTATCGGTCGTGGCCCTGAGCATTTTGCTGCACGGCATCAGTACGCAACCAATCCTCGCGCGCTACGAACAACACAAAAACCGGTAGGAGCTGCCGCAGGCTGCGATCTTTTGATCTTGTTTTTCAAGATCAAGATCAAGATCAAGATCAAGATCAAGATCAAGATCAAGATCAAGATCAAGATCAAGATCAAGATCAAGATCAAGATCAAGATCAAAAGATCGCAGCCTGCGGCAGCTCCTACAGGTGGGATTGTTGGGAAATATGTGAAAAAAAATGGATCTCTGCGCGAATGTCGATGGTCACAACCTTAACCCCCTCTGGATCGTTCCGGCGGGGCTCGTCAGGTTTGGTTCCTCGGCGGCCTGAGGCCCATGAAAAGGAATCCCGAATACTTAAGGTCACGGTCATGAAAGAATGTTCGACTCCTGCGCAAATCAAGGCTTGCAGAGCATTGGCTCTGGAACGCAATCGTCAATTGTTCGAAAACGCCCATGCACTTAATCGGGCAGCGAATGCATTGCTTGAAGTGGAAAATCTCGACTTTGAGCAGTTCGAGCGCTATCGAGCGTTGCGCAAAAAAGCCGATTTTATGTTTGAGGACGCCATCGACCATCTGTGCGTGCTCAATGAAGACTTCCCGCCGATCCCGATGTCATCGCAAAACTCACAGGCACTGCGCCGAGAGTTGGCAACAGCAGGATAAGCAAGGCAAAGAAAAAACCCGGTTCACACTGCCGGGTTTTTCTTTGCCTGCCGCTCAACCGCCGGGGTTGGTTACCTGGATGAACACCGCATAACTGCCCAGCAGCACCCAGAAAGTCGCAAAGATCCACGGCGTGCGCACCGAGAACAACAGCGATTTGCGATAACCCTTGTGGCTGGATTCCGTCTCGCAGAACAGCGGCGATTCGTCATACGCCAGTCCCATCACCGGCTCACTGTGCAGCAAATGACTTTGCTTGAAATGCCAGTGGTCGATGATGTCGTACGCCGCACGAATCCCCGGCCAGGCATTCAGCGAGCTGAGCAAACCGAGCAACGCCAGAAACGGCGGTACTACCAAGGTGAACAACTTGCCCCATTCCGGGTTGAGGTTTGCCATGCACGAGGCGAACGCAATCACCAGAAACGACTGCGCGGCCAGATAGGCATCAGTGCGGTTGGCCAGAATGCTGGTTTCGTACTGGATTTCCCGCCGATAAAAATCCAGCCGCTCCTTGGGCGAGCCGAACATCTTCGCGTCATGTTCGGTGAGGGTTTCTTCAGCGGTCGGATGAGTCAGTATGCGAGACAAGAGACGCCTGCTCCGATGAGGGGGGAAACCTTTTAGAAGGCTGCCCTCTCGGACAAGTTCAGCCGGATTGCACCCTGCGTCATTTCATCGATTGGGCAATGATCTCCACCAGGTTCATTTGGGTAAACGGTTTCGGCAAACGAGGCAGCTGCGCGGCAAAGCCTTCCAGACGTTCGGCATAACCGGTGGCGAGGATGATCGGTAGATCCGGTTTGAGCAGCCGCACCGCATGGGCCAGTTGCGCCCCGCTCATCTGCGGCATGGCCATGTCGGTGATCATCAGGTCTATCACTTCGCCCTGGTCGAACAATGTCAGTGCCTGGGCACCGGAGGTGGCGTTGATCACCCGATGGCCGAGGTCTTCAAGCAACAGGCTGGTACTGGTCAAGACCAACGAATCGTCGTCGACCACCAGCACGCTCAGCCGTGGCACGGCGACCGGTTCTGTGGGCGGAAATAAAGGCTTGCTCGCCACGCCCTCACCGGCCACCGGAATCCATAGCTCAGCAGCAGTGCCTTGACCCTTTTCGCTTTTGAGAATGAAGCGGCCACCGAGCTGCTCGATAAAGCCGTGCACCATCGACAAGCCAAGGCCTGTGCCTTTGCCCAACCCCTTGGTGGTGAAAAACGGGTCTTTGGCCGAAAAAAGCGTGTCGGCATCCATGCCTTCGCCGGTGTCGACCAGGCTCAGGCAGACGTAACGACCCGCCGCCAGCGTCGAATGACCGTGTTCCAGCACCACTTCCGGCTGAGCACTGATCACCACACTGCCACCGTTGGGCATGGCATCCCGGGCATTGGTGGCCAGATTGAGGATGGCGAGTTCCAGCTGGTTGGTGTCTGCCAGCACCGGCTCAATATTTTCGGCAAAGCGTGTTTCGATCCTGATGCCCGGCCCCATTGAACTGCGCAACAGCCCGGTGATGCCTTGCACCAGTTTCGGAATATCCACCGATTCGGTTTTCAGCTCCTGGCGCCGGGCAAACGCCAGCATGCGTTGGGTCAGCGACACGCCGCGCAGCGCGCCCTGAGTGGCGTTTTCCAGCAGTCGAGTGATTTTCGGATCATCGCCCGTGCGCTTCTGCAGGATTTCCAGATTGCCGAGGATTACCGTCAGCAGGTTGTTGAAGTCATGGGCAATGCCGCCGCTGAGTTGACCGATAGCCTGCATCTTCTGCGCCTGGAACAATGCCTCGCGGGTTTTTTCCAGCGCCTGCTGCGCCAGATGGGCTTCGGTGACATCGCGGGTGATCTTGGCGAAACCGAGCAGCGTGCCGGTGTCTCCACGGATGGCATCGACCACCACATGGGCGAGGAACTGCGTGCCGTCCTTGCGAACGCGCCAACTCTTTTTTTCAAAGCGACCCTCGCGGGTGGCGATCTCCAGCGCCCGCTGGGGCTCGCCCAGCTCACGGTCTTCGGGGGTGTAGAAGATCGAAAAATGCTGGCCGATGATTTCTTCCGGCAAATAGCCCTTGATGCGCTGTGCGCCCTGATTCCAGTTGCTGACGCGACCTTCGGGGCTGAGCATGTAAATGGCGTAATCGGTGACGCCTTGTACCAGCAGGCGGAACTGCTGTTCGCTTTGTTTGAGGGTTTCTTCGGCCATTTTTCGATCGGTGAGATCACGGGTGATCTTGGCAAAACCCAGCAACGTGCCGTCGGGGTCAATGATCGGGTCGATCACCACGTGGCACCAGAAGTTGGTGCCGTCCTTGCGCACCCGCCAGCCTTCGCCCTCGAAACGCCCTTCGCCAATAGCGGTGTCGAGCGCTTTCTGCGGCAAACCCGCAGCGCGATCAGCAGCGGTATAGAAGCGTGAAAAGTGCTCGCCGAGAATTTCTGCCTCTTCATACCCTTTGAAACGTTTGGCGCCGGAATTCCAGCTGGTGATGATGCCGTCCGGGTCGATCATGTAGATCGCGTAATCGACCACGGCATCGATCAGCAGCCTGAAGCGCATCTCTTCGATGGCGGCGCTCTTGTTGGTTGTCTTCATCAGGTACGACTCACGGCACATTGGGTACTGACAGGAGTATGCGTCAAACCGTTGAATTGGAAAGCTCTACGTTGAACGTATCGACTGGCCGGACGCTGAAAGACTGCCTTCGGGCAAAGTCTGCTCAAAACCCGAACCCGCGTGTTCCAGCGACCACCACTTGGGCAACAACTGTTTGATCCGGCTCTCGGCAAAGCGGTCGTCGATCAGCATCACCACGCCGCGATCCTCGCGGGTTCGGATGACCCGCCCCGCCGCCTGCACGACTTTCTGCATGCCCGGATACAGGTAGGTGTAGTCATAACCGGCGCCGAAAATCGCCGCCATGCGCCGTTTCAACTGTTCGTTGACCGGGTTGAGTTGCGCCAGGCCCAGGGTTGCGATGAAAGCCCCGATCAGGCGCGAGCCCGGCAGATCGATGCCCTCGCCAAATGCGCCGCCGAGCACGGCAAAACCCACGCCCTGACTGTCAGCGGTGAATTGATCGAGAAACGCCTGCCGCAACCCTTCGGCCATGCCCCGCGATTGTTGCCAAAGGGTGATGTGGGGATGACGTTCCGCCAGCAGTTGCGCCACTTGTTGCAGGTAATCGAAGCTGCTGAAGAACGCCAGATAGTTGCCCGGACGCTCGCTGAACTGGCGGGCGATGAGTTCGACGATGGGTTCGAGTGACGCCTGGCGATGATTGAAGCGCGTCGAGATGCGACTGACGATCTGCACCTGCAACTGCTCGGCGCTGAACGGCGATTCAACGTCGATCCACACGGTGTCGGCCGGCGTGCCCAGCAGATCGGCGTAGTAATGCTGCGGGCTCAGCGTCGCCGAAAACAGTACGCTGCTGCGCGCCGCTTTCAGGCGTGGGCCAATGAACGCGGCCGGGACCACGTTGCGCAGGCACAACTGCGACAGCGGACGCTTGCGGTCGAGGTCGCGCTTGCTGATGTCGAACAAATAGTGTTCGTCGAACAATTCGGCGACGCGGCCAAACTGCAGCAAATCGAAATAGAAGTTCTGCAATCCGCTGTCGAGACCTTGCGGGTGATCGTTGAGGTAATCGCCGATTGCCGCGCAACACAGTGAGATGGCTTGCAGGAGCTTTTCCGGTGCCTTGTCATACGCCTGATACGCCGCCAATTGCGGCGCATGCAACGCGTTCCACTCGCGATTGAGCCGTTGCAGGGAATTTTTCAGGGCTTCGGGTGCGGTTTTGCGTACGCTGCCCAGCGCGAACTGATCAAGAGTGGCGCTGTACATCTGCCGACCACGCTCGACCAGGTTGTGCGCTTCATCCGCCAGCACCGCGACTTTCCACTGGTTGAGCTGGGCCAGACCAAACAGCATCGCGCTGAAGTCGAAGTAGTAGTTGTAGTCGGCAATCACCACGTCAGCCCAACGGGCCATTTCCTGGCTCAGGTAGTACGGACACACGGAATGTTGCGCGGCGACCTCGCGCATGGCCGCTTGATCAAGCAGTTGCAGGCGACTGGCCGCCTCGCGGGCGGCGGGCAAACGATCGTAAAACCCTTGGGCCAACGGGCAGGATTCGCCATGACAGGCTTTGTCCGGGTGCTCGCAGGCCTTGTCCCGGGCGACCATCTCCAAGACCCGCAAGGGCAAGCTTGCCGACTGATCGAACAGCACCTGACTGGCGTCCAGCGCCAGTTTGCGCCCCGGTGTCTTGGCGGTCAGGAAGAACACTTTGTCCAGTTGCTGCGGCGCCAGGGCCTTGAGCATCGGAAACAGCGTGCCCAGGGTTTTGCCAATGCCGGTGGGTGCCTGCGCCATCAGGCAGCGACCGGTGCTGATCGCCTTGAACACCGATTCCGCCAGGTGCCGTTGGCCGGGACGAAAGTCGACGTGGGGAAATCGCAATTGCTGCGCAGCCAGATTCCGCGCCTCGCGGTGGGCCATTTCCTGTTCGGCCCAATGCAGGAACAGCGTGCATTGCTGCTCGAAGAAACCTTGCAGATCCTCGGCGCTGAACGCTTCGACCAGGCAGGTTTCCTTCTCGCTGACGATGTCGAAATACACCAGCGCCAGATTGATCTGCTCAAGTTCGAGCTTGCGGCACATCAGCCAGCCGTAGATTTTCGCCTGCGCCCAGTGCAGTTGGCGGTGGTTGGCCGGTTGTTTGCCCAGATCGCCGCGGTAGGTTTTGACTTCCTCCAGGCAGTTCTGCGCCGGGTCGTAACCGTCCGCCCTGCCCTTGACTTGCAACTGACGGAACGTGCCTTCAAGCGCCACTTCGCTTTGATAGCCGTCACTGCGCCGCGAGGCGACCGTGCGATGGCCGGCGATGCCTTCCAGCGCCGTGGGTGATGGCGTGAAACGCAGGTCGAGGTCGCCGGTCTTGGCGGTGAACTCACACAGCGCCCGCACGGCAATGTTGTAGCTCAAGCGCTCTGCTCCGCCCATTGCACGTAACACACGGCGACCGGCATCTGGTGCTCATGGCAGAACTCCAGCCAGCGCAATTGGTTGTCTTGCAGGCGATCGCCGGGGCCTTTGACCTCGATCATTCGGTAGGTTTTGTGTTGTGGCCAGAACTGGATCAGGTCGGGCATGCCCGCGCGGTTGGCCTTGATGTCGAGCAACAGCCGATTGAACCAATGCTTGAGGTGCTCGGCGGGCAGGCAGGCCAGCGCTTGCTCAAGCAGCGTTTCATTCAGTGCGCCCCAGAACACGAACGGCGATTGCACGCCCCACTTGGCAACAAAACGTTGGCGGATGGTCTCGGCATAGCGACCGTCGTCAAGTTCGCCGAGGCAGGCCTTGAACAGTTCGGCGCGACGCTGCTGGAAGTCTTCATTGAGCAGATCGACCGGGCCGCGCTGGAACGGGTGAAAAAACGCCCCCGGCAACGGCGCAAAAATCGCCGGCCAGCACAACAATCCGAACAAAGAGTTGATCAGGCTGTTTTCGACGTAATGCACCGGACCATCGTCGTCGTGCAAATGGGCTTGCACGTAGTACTCCACCGACAGTGCTGGATCGATACGCGGCAAATGCAGATCCAGACGCTCGACCGGTTTTGCCCGCGCACGTTTGAGCGGCGGGCCACCGAGCTTGCGGCGCAAGCGCGGCACTATGCGTTGCAGACCTTGTTGTTCAGCGGCGCTTTCAGGTGCCTGCCCGGCGAGCGTGCCGAGATCCAGCGCCAGACTGTATTCGCCGCAACGCTCCAGCACCCGGATCATCCGCAGCCGGGCGCCCGGATAGGCGCAATCGCGGTAAATGTTCAGGGCCAGGGCAAATTCGCCGAGGCGTTCGCAGTATTGGCCAATCTGGAACAGCACCTTACCTTGCCGGCGTTGCAGCCATGGGTTGTCGAAGTGCAAGGCGCTGACCTGTTCGACGATGGTTTCCACCGGTTCACCGGCCTCGAAGCGCACTTGGCAGTTGTGCAGGAACAGGCAGGCGTCGACGTCTTCACGGCTGCGCAGGCCTCGGGAATCGGCGCAGAACTCGACTTTTTCGTAAGTGAAGATCCCCAGGTCGGCGAGGACGAACTCCGACCAGTCCTGATAGAGGTTGCCGAAGAACATCAGGCGCAAGCGGTCGCACAGGTCCATGATGGTCAGGCTGAACAGGCGATCTTCAAGCATTGGCGCCCAGTCGCGCAGGCTGCGCGCTTCGCTGAACTGCTCGGCGAGCAACGGCAGCCAGGCATCCTTGCGCCCTTTCGGTGTGTCGATGGCCGCACCAAACGCATGCAGAATCTCGGCCTTGAGCAACACGTCGAACAGTTCGGCCATCGCCAGCGGTGCGTGCTCGTCAATCCAGCCCTGAACCAGCAAGGGTTGCGCGGCGTCGACGATGTCGCCGATTTCGCGGTAGTCGAGTTTGCTCGCGCGAAAGTGCACACCCTTGCGCATGACCATGCGCACCAGCAACCCCTGCGAGGCGCGGGGCAAGGCATTGAAGTCGCGGATAAACCCGTGCTCGGTTTCGCTCATCACATCGCCATAGCGAAGCTCAAGCCAATCAAGCACTTGGCGGAAGTTGTTGAGGTAATAGAACGGATCGTCGAGCGGGTTGGCAGTCACGGGAATTCAGGGCCATGGCGAGCGAGTACTGGTTATGCGTACAGATAACAGTTCTGCCCTGCCCGGTGCAAACGGAAAAGGATCAATGGCATTTTTTAACCGGCGTATCGAACTTTTCCCGATGGGACGGCACCAACCGCGTTAGAACACCGACAATGCTCGGTATCACAACATGAGGAGTCAGAGGTGGGTATGAAAATCAAGACGCTGGGCATTCCCTTGGCGGTAGCGGCCCTGCTGGTGTTGGGCGGTTGCTCGACGCAAACCGTGGTGACCCTGCAGAACGGCACCCAGTATTTGACCAAGGACATGCCGAAGACCAAAACCAAGGACGGCTTCTATGAGTTCGAAGATATTTCCGGCGCCAAAGTGAAAGTCCGCGCCGACGAAGTCGCCACCGTCCGCAAAGAAGACTGACCCCGCTTCTGTAGGAGCTGCCGAAGGCTGCGATCTGTTGATCTTGTTTTTAAAAATCAAGATCAACAGATCGCAGCCTTCGGCAGCTCCTACAGGTTATTCGAAGGCGGGCATGCCCGGCAGGCTGTTGTCGCAGCGCATGTAGGTGCCGCCACGACGAGCTACTTCACCCTGTAGACGTTGGCAACGTTCAAAATCCTGTTGGGCCATGCGGTCGATGCTCAGGTTGCCGGTGGTTTGCGGCTGCTTGCCATCGCCCAGACGCAGGGTCACGAAGGGCTGTTCGGGCTGGATCTGAAAGTGGCTTTTCTCTTCAACCGGTTCAACCACTTCGGTTTTGGCTGGCGCCGGCAATTGTTCGGTGGTGATGCCATAACGGCTCAGAATCGAGCTTTGAGGCAGGTCGGCCCAGGCATTGGCTGACAACAGTGCCAGCCCCAGCGTACCGACATACCCCTTGAAACCTTTCACGTGTGAATCTCCTGTACTCAATGGCGGCTAGCTGTAGAACGTGTGTGCACGCGCTCGCTTTAGGCCGCATTTCCTGTTTTTGCAGGGGGTTTGAGTCAGTGTCTGGCTTATGAGTCACTTTTCAGATGGCGTTATCGTTCTTCGCGGGCAAGCCCTGCTCCTACAGTATAGGAGCAAGGCTTGCCCGCGAAGAGGCCTATCAGGCGATGACGATGCCGTCGGCGCTCAGGCTGTTGAGCGAAACCCCGACCAGCGTCACTGAATCATTGCCGAACGTCAGCACCGTATCCTGCCCTACCGTCGAGGCATGGGCGCGGAAGTCGTCGGTCGGCAACACGCCCTGCACACCGAGGAACACCAGTTTGTCGTTGGACGTGAACCCGAGCACTCGATCCTGCCCGAACGCACCGTTGAACAGGAACGTGTCCGCCCCGCCCCCCGATTCCATCAGGTCATTGCCGGCGCCGCCAACAAACACGTCGTTGCCGCTGCCGCCAATCAGGTGATCGTTGCCGTCGAGGCCAAACAACCAGTCGCCGCCGGCGTGTGCCTTGAGCGTGTCGGCGCCGCTGCTGCCTTTGACGCTCGACTCGTAAGCGGTGAGGTTGTTGCCGACTTTCAAACCGCTCGCGGTCACGCTGTGGGTGACGTCATCCTTGAACAGACCCCAGAGGAACCCCGGCTCCTTGGTGACGATGCTGCCGATGTCACGGGTGATGCTGATCCCGCCATTGGCATCGCGGATGTACAGATTGCCGGCGCCGTCATTGGCAAAGTCAAACGTGTTGACCGACTTCTGCAAATCGAGGGTATTGCTGCCCTGCCCGCCCAGAATGATGTTGTAACCGCCGCCGTCGCGGAAGCTGTCGTTGCCGGCGCGGCCTTCGAGATAGTCATTGCCGCTGCCGCCCTGGATCAGGTCGTTGCCATCGCTGCCGATGATGAACGTGCTGCCCTTGTGCGGGTCGGCGTTGCGGTTGAGATCCTGCACCCAGGTGTTGGCGCGCGCCGGGTCGGACAGGTTGGCGACAATGATCGTCGAGTCGCGGCTGGTCAGGTCGTAGAACCTCGATTCGATGACCCGGTTCATGCCGTCGCCATAAGCGGTCGGCAGGTGCGAAATCCACGTCGGAATATTCAGGATCGAGTACGGCAGCAGGTTCCACGCGGTTGAGGCGTAGTGGTCGTTGAAGCTGACGATGTTGTCGGTGGTCGAGGCGTGCGGTGCGTCGTGCACGCCGACCGAGGCACCGGTGAAGGTCGAGCCGTCAAGCGCACGAAACACCGGGTCATTTTCGTAGCCGACATTGAGCACTTTGTCGGTGCTGCTTTGTGTGGGCGAGGCGTAGGCAATGTAGTTGGAGTCAGCGAAGAACCCGCCCCACTTGCCGCCACTCAAGTCCGCCATGCTGTTGACCGCCAATCCGCCGAGGCTGTGGCCGCTGATCAGCACGTCTTTGCCGGTCAGGCCGCTGGCCTTGGCAAACGCCATGACGTCATTGAGCAGGTTGCCGAATGCTTCACCGACGTAATTCTTCGCGTAATCCTTGGGACCAAACGCAGCGAGCAGATCGTTGATCACGTCGCCAATCGAGTCGCCGATGAGGATTTCCCGCGGGCCGCTGGTGCCACGGAAGGCGATGCCTAATTCCGTCAGATGGCCTTGGGCGTCGTATTTGCCGAGGATTTCAACCTGAGCGCTGGTGTAGCCGGCCTTCTCGCCGAAGAAGGTTCCGCGGGCATCGGTCTTGCCGTCGTAGCCCAGTTGCGCGGCGGTGATCGGCGTCCAGCCAGCCGCTTTTACCGCATCGAGGGCGAGCTTTTCCGAGTCGGGATTCCATGGAATGCCGGGGATCACGCCTTGTGAATCGGCGCCGCCAATCAGCGCGGTGACCAGGGTGGCGGGCAGGCCGATACCGAAACCGTTGTGCTGATAGCCAGCGGCAAAACCGTTGTCGAGGTTGTGATAGGAATACAGCGTGATCGCCATGGCATCGCTGAACAGCGCCTTGGAATCGGCTGTGCCGAAGTTCTTGTAGTCATACACACCCATTGCTATTGCCTCTCTCTTTGTTGGAATTGTGCAGAGATAGCTCACAGCCAGGGCGCCCCACGGGAACGCCCCGGAGCATTTAATCACCCCATACAAATCCCTCTTGTAGGCGCTGACGAGTGAAACGAGGCTGCGATCTTTTGATTTTTTTTAAAAACAAGATCAACAGATCGCAGCCTTCGGCAGCTCCTACAGGGGGATATGTCGTCGTCAGGCGAAGACGAATGCCGAATCCGACAGGTTAGCCACGCCGACCCCGATCAGCGTCACGGCATAGTCGCCAATCTTCAGCACGGTGTCGTTGCCCGACTGCGACGCGTGCTGCTTGTAGTCGTAGCCCTGCCCCGCGCCTTCAACGCCCATGAACACCAGTTTGTCGCTGCCCTGATAGCCGTTGATGGCATCAAAACCGAACGCGCCGCTGAACAGGAACGTGTTGTTGCCACCCACCGCCGTCATCACGTCGTTGCCAGCGCCGCCGACGAAGGTCACATGGCCCTTGTCGCTGATCAGCTTGTCGTCGCCGCCCAGGCCGAACAGCCAGTCACCGTCAGCAGTCGCGTGCAGGGCATTGCCGTAGGCGTCGCCGTTGAGCGAGTGGTTGTACTGGGTCAGTTCGTTGCCGTTGGTCAGCCCCTTGGCGGTGACGTTCCAGGTGATTTCCTTGCTGCCCCACCACGAACCCGCTTCTTTGCTCACCAGCGCGCCGATGTCGCGGGTCATGCTGATGCCGCCATAGGCGTCGCGCACATACAGGGTGCCGTCGCCGTCGTTGGCAAAGCTGAAGTTCTGCAACGGCTTCTGCAGTTCAAAGGTGTTGTGCCCTTGGCCGCCCAGCAGAATGTTGAAGCCGCCGTCATCGCGGAAACGGTCATCGCCGCCGCGTCCTTCCAGGAAGTCATTGCCCGCCCCGCCCTTGAGCCAGTCGTTGCTGTCGGTACCGATGATGAAGGTGCTGCCGGTGTGCGGCTCGCCGCTGCGACCGAGGTCCTCGACCCAGGTTTTACCGCGCGAGGCCTCTTCCAGGTTGGAAACGATGATCGTCGAGTCCTTGCTGGTGAGGTTGTAGAACTTCGAATCGATCACCCGGTTCAGGCCATCGGCATAACCCAGCGAACTATGGGCCGACCAGCTCATGGGATTGATGATGCTGAACGGCACGAGGTTCTGCGCGGTGGAGGCGTAGTTTTCGTTGAAGTTGACGATGTTATCGGTGGTCGATTCGTGGGGCTTGTCGTGCTTGCCCATCGAGGCGGTGCTGAAGGTGGTGCCATCGAGCACGCGGAACACCGGATCGTTCTCGTAGCCGATGTTCAACACGTTGTTGCCGGTGCTGCTCTGGGTCGGCGAGGCGAACGCAACATAGTTGGCGTCTTTGAAGAACCCGCCCCAGTTGCCCGCGCTCAGTTCGGCGACGCTGTTGACCCCGAGCCCGCCGAGGCTGTGGCCGCTGATCAGTACATCCTTGGCAGCAATGCCATTGGCAATCGCGAATGCGGCGACCGCCTTGAGCAGGTTGTCGAAGGCGTTTTTCGCGTAATTGCTCGCGTAATCCGATGGGCCGATGGCCGCCAGCAGATTGTTTTTCAGGTCACCGAAGGTGTCGCTGTAGCCCAGGCCGCCGGTGCCACGAAACGCGATGCCGATGCCGATCAACTTGCCTGCAGCGTCGTATTTGCCGAGCACTTCGGCTTCGGCGCTGGTGAAACCGTCCTTCTCGCCGAAGAACGTGCCTTGCGGCCCGACCTTGCCTTGATAACCCAGCGCGGTCGCAGCGACCGGTGCCCAGGCGGTTGCCGGCAATGGCTGGCCGGTGGGCGTGTAGGCATACAGCGTCAGTGCGATGGCGTCGCTGTACAACGCTTTGCCATCGGCATTCTTGTAATCGAACAATCCCATGTTGTGCTCTCTCTTCCTTTGAAAAAAACGGCAGTCCGTTACAGAACTGCCGGTATGCCTTGAGTGCTCTTTAGAACTGCCAATCCAGGGTCAGGCCCAGACCGTGGTCCTTCTCGTTCGAACCGATCAGTCCGTTGTAATCCAGGTTCACCCGCACATCGCGATTGAGCGCCAGACCCGCACGCACGCCGACCACCGCCGCATCGCGATCCATCGACACGCTCTGAACGGTGAACGCGCTGTTGCCATTGGCAAAGGCCAGATGGTTTTCAGCGTCAACACTGCTCAGGTTGTGCTGCCAGCCCAGGCTCGCGCCCAGTTCCAGCTGATGCTTGTCCGACAGGGCGAAACTGCGTTTGGCGCGCACACCCAAGGTCGACAGCAGCACATCGCGGTTGTCTTCACTGCCTTTGAGCGCGGCAGCATCACCCTTCTCGGTAAAGCTTTCGGTGTTGAGGTGAACGTAAGACAGATTGGCGAACGGTTCCAGGTTCATCGGTTGCAGGCCCAGATCATAAGCCGCTTCCGTGAACAATTGCGCCGTGGTCGCGTCGCGTTTGGTTTTCTGCTTGCCGCTGACGTCACCGAATTGCAGGTCGCGTTTTGCATCGATGCGGTGCCAGCTGTAAGCGCCGCCAACGGTCAGGCGCAGCGCATCCATTTGATGCCCCAGGTACGCACCCAAGTGGTAGCTGTCGACCGACGCCGACGAATGCGTGCCGCTGCCCATGCTCAACGAGCTGTCGCTATAACCGGTAACGAAACCCAGCCGAGTATCTTCAGCAATCAAGCCATCGACACCGGCCAGCAGGCCACCGATGGAACTGGTGGAGTCCGCGTATTTATTGCCACCGTCGCTGGTGCCCCAAGAACCCAGCACCTTGACCCAGGCGTTGCTGCGGTCATCGCTCGGTGCATCGGCGTTGAACAGATCACGCTCGCGCAGACGCTCGCCCACGGCATCACGCAGGTAACGGCTGTCGTTGATCAGCAGCGTGCCGATGGCCGGGTGAATCTCGCCGGACAACTGCTGGAAGGCTTGTTGCGCCGAAGCCGCGTTTGGCGACAGCAGCAAGGTTTCGAACAACGCATTGCCAGCGCCCAAGCGTTCGGCCGCCGCACCCACCGCACGCTGGTTCGGCGTCAGGCCGACGCTGGCAAATGAAGCACCGTTGCGCCCGACATCCAGTTGCACGCCGCTGGCCGAGTACGCCAGGGTGCCGCCGAGAAACGCATAGTTGGGCAGCACCTGGCCGAATTGCCCCTCGATGCCACCCGCTGCCTGCAAGATGTTGAATTGCGTACCGAGCAGGCTTTTCACTTCAGTGCTGGTCAATAGCGTCGGGCTGTTTTCCAGCGACAGGCTGACCGTGGCGCCGTCGATCACAGCCTTGCCACCGGCGACAATCTTGTCGCTGGACGTCGGCGAGACCTCGACCGCGTAGGTCGAACCCGGCTCGAAAGTCACGTCACCGGCAACGTTCAGGGTGCCGATGGAATTGCCCGGTGCCACGGTACCGCCGTTTTTCACCGACAGTGCGCCGATGCGGCCGTTACCGCCAAGGATGCCGCTGTCATTGACAGTGACCGCCGATGCCAGCGAACCGTTGATGGCCAGACGTCCCTGATTGACCAGGGTCGGGCCGCTGTAGGTGTTGTTACCGGTCATCACCAGGGTGCCGATGCCTTGCTTGGTCAGGCCGCCGTGTCCGGAAATGTCGTTGCGCCAGGTGTCGAGGCCGCAGGTGATGTCGTTGCACACACGCTCGGTGGGTTTGCCCTGATCAATGATCGCGCCGATGCCCGGCAGGTCTGCAACGAACTGACCGGAACCGTAGGCGCCCTGAATCCGGAACTCTTCAGGGATGTCCTGTTCGGTGACGAACATCGCCGGGCCATCAATCCCCTTGCGCAGGTTGATCATGCCCCAGCCGTACAACGCGTCGATGCCCGGCGCGCCGAGGTCGGTGGCGGTGGTACGCAAGACCGTCGCGACCTGATCACCGCTCATGTACGGGAAGCGCTCCATCAGCACGGCCATGGAACCGGCCACGTGCGGCGCGGCCATGGAGGTGCCGTTGTAGTTTTTGTAGCTGGTGGTCAGGTTGTCGGCGTTGGTGCCTTCGATGATCGAGCTGAAGATTTTCGTGCCCGGCGCCGACACGCAGAAACTCGCGGTATAACCGCAGCGCGATGAGAACGTACTCATGATGTACGGGTTGGCGCTGGCCAGGTCCGGGTTCTGCTGCAATGCGGCGACGGTGATCCAGTTCGGCGCGATGTCCGGGACGAAATAGCCGAGGCCGGCGATCGCGTCAGGGTTGTTGAGGTTGTAATCGTTGCCGGCGGCGAAGATCGTCACGATGCCGCTGCGTGCGGCGGCAATGGCGCCGTCATAGGCACCACCGGGTTTGGTGCCGAGCAAGGTGCGGATTTCATTGAACTGCAATTGCGCGTCGTTGACGGTGAAATGCGGGTACGCCGGGTCCTTGCCGCCGAGGTCGAAGCGGTCAGTGATGCCGATGCCCCAGCTGTTGTTGATGATCCGTGCGCCGCTGGCGATCAGGGCATCCCAACCGGCCTTGTACACCGCACCGTCGTTGCCGCGAACGATGCCGTCTTCCGGGCCCGGGTCACCGTTGTCGGCGCTGATGATCTGCGCACCGAACGCGACGCCGTGCATCGGCCCGCCGTCACGGCTGCCTGCGGCGATACCGCCGACGTGGGTGCCGTGGGCGCCGAGTTTGCCGTCGGAGCCGACCGAGGGCGAACCGTCATAGCGAAACGCGTCCCCGGCTTTCACCGGAATGTACGGATCGGTGTATTCGCGGATGCCGCTGGTGACCAGGGTGATGACCTTGTTGCTGCCGGAGAACTCCGGGTGTGCGGCGTAGACCGGTTGGTCGAAGATGCCGAGCTTCACGCCTTTGCCGGTGTAGCCGGCGGCGTAGGCGTAATCGGCACCGATGGCGCCCAGGCCCCAGTCGGCCTGGAATTCCTTGCTGCGCCAACTGGACGGATCGCCATTGCGAGCGTTTTCCACGTACGGCGCCGCATGGGCTGTGCCGATCGCACACAGCACGGCGACCGTGAGGCTTTTCAGGGCAAAACGGCCACCCGTTTGCGCGGGGGTATTGTTGTTATTCATCCAGCGACCTTCCTTAGTGATGTTGCGAAAAATCCGTGTATCTCGTGCGGTCAACGCACTGACCTGTGGCGAGGGGATTTATCCCCGTTCGGCTGCGCAGCAGTCGCAAATCCAGACCACTCGGTGTGTCTGGAAGATGCCGGGGGCTGCTTCGCACCCCATCGGGGATAAATCCCCTCACCACAAGGAGCAGGTCAGCGATAAATCGGTCAGAACTGCCAGTTCAAGCTCAAGCCAACGCCATGCAGCTTCTCGCGATTGGCCAGTTGTCCGTTGTAATCAAGGTTCACCCGAACATCGCGGCTC
>NZ_AKJD01000131.1 GCF_000282515.1 Pseudomonas sp. GM80 | reverse complement strand
CACGGGTAATCGCCATCACCGAAGACCGTGGCTTGCCATTCGGCAGATGCTCAGGAAACGTCGAACCACCGTTCTCCCACATTAGAAATGCGTTTCCCTGTGGGAGCTGGCTTGCCAGCGATGAGGGCTTATCAGGCGCCGACGATCCCGCCATCCTCACGGGTAATCGCCATCACCGAGGAGCGCGGTTTGCCATTCGGCAGATGCTCCGGGAACGTCGACCCGCCGTTCTCCCCCGGATGCTGAATCCCGACAAACAGCGTCTTCTGATCCGGCGAGAAGCTGATCCCCGTCACCTCGCAACCAATCGGCCCGACCATGAACCGGCGAATCTCACCGGTCTTGGGATCGGCGCAGAGCATCTGGTTATTGCCCATTCCGGCAAAGTCGCCAGCGTTGCTCGAATCGCCGTCGGTGAGAATCCACAAGCGGCCAGCCTTGTCGAAACCCAGACCATCCGGGCTGTTGAACATGTTTTGCGGGGTGATGTTCTTCGAGCCGCCCTTCGGCGTCCCGGCATGCACACCCGGATTACCGGCAACCACAAACAGATCCCAGGCAAACGTTTTCGCCGCATGATCGTCGCGGTCGGTGCGCCAGCGCAGGATCTGCCCGTAGACGTTCTTCTCGCGCGGGTTCGGCCCGCCGACGGGTTGGCCGTCTTCGCCGCGTTTGGCGTTGTTGGTCAGGGTGCAATAAACCTGGCCGTCCTTGGGGCTGACGACGATCCATTCCGGGCGGTCCATGCGCGTTGCGCCGACTACGCTGGCGGCGAGGCGCGCATGGATCAGCACTTCGGCCTGATCGGCAAAACCACTGCTGGCGTCGATGCCGTTTTTGCCGTGGGTCAGTTCGATCCACTGGCCCTGGCCTTTCGGGTGGTCGGGGTTGCTGTCGCCGTTGTCGAATTTGGCCACGTACAAGGTGCCGTGATCGAGGATGTCGCGGTTGGCCTTGGCATTGCGGTGATTGATGCGGTCACGGCTGACGAATTTGTAGATGAATTCGCCCCGCTCGTCGTCGCCCATGTACACCACGGCGCGACCGTCATCGGTCTCGGCCAGTGCGGCGTTTTCATGTTTGAAGCGGCCCAGCGCCGTACGCTTGACCGGGGTCGATTGCGGGTCGAACGGATCGATCTCGACCACCCAGCCGTGACGGTTGAGTTCGTTGGGGTTTTTCGCCATGTCGAAGCGCGGGTCGTACGGGTGCCAGTTGATTTCGCGGCTGGCGACCGACACGCCGTAGCGCTTTTGCGCCGGGTCGAACTGCTGCTGGGCGTTGCTGCTGCCGAAGCAGTCGGTGAAGTTTTCTTCACAGGTCAGGTAAGTGCCCCACGGGGTTTTACCGTTGGCGCAGTTCTGGAAGGTGCCGAGGACTTTCTTGCCATGCTTGTCGGCAGCGGTCTTCATCAATTCGTGGCCAGCCGCCGGGCCGCTGATGCGCAGCGGCGAGTTGCCGTGGATGCGGCGGTTGTAACGCGAGCCTTGAACGAACTGCCACTGACCGTTCTTGCGCTGCACTTCAATCACCGACACGCCTTCGCAGGCCAGCGCCTTGCGCACGTCTTCGGCCGATTGCGGCATGCCGCCGTGCGGGTAGAGGTAGCGATAGTTGGTGTATTCGTTGTTGATCGCCATCAACGCGCGGTTGCGATCGTCAGGGAAGGCGAACAGGCTCATGCCGTCGTTGTTGTCGCCGAACTGCACTTCTTGTGCGGCGGCGGTGCCGTTGCCGCTCGGGTCGAAGGCCGGACCGTTTTTCTGTAATGGCTGGCCCCAACTGATCAGCACCGAAGACTTGTAGCCTTTGGGCAGGCTGATCACGTCAGTGGTGGCCGCCGGAATGCTCTCGAAACCGAGCAGGCGGCTGTTGCCAGCGCTGACGCCGGTGGCCAGTGCGCTGCGGCTCAACAGACTGCCGCCGAGGAACATCGCCGCGCCGCACAACGCGCCGGCGCCGATGAAGCCGCGACGGCTGAGGCCGACCATTTTTTCCAGGTCAGTCGATTGGTTTTCTTCTAATAGGCTCACATCAGGCTCCCTGCTTGGTTTTGGCAGCCACCTTAATGAGCGTCGATGACGCTTTCGTTGCAGCGCCCGACTAGAGCGGCGTACCGATGAGCACGTTGGACGGTGAAAACTGCACCTGCACCGCTTGCCCGACGATCAGACCACGGGTGCGCAAGTCCAGTGGCTCAGCCAGAGCGCAGAGGGTATGGCCGTTGGGCAGGGTAATGCGCACTTCGCTGGGGCCGTCTTCGGCATCGAGAATGGCTTCGATGGTGCCGTTGAGAAGATTGTGACCAGACGTTGCAGGTTGTTCGACGGTCAGCAGTTCGAGCCAGCCAGCCTTGATCAACGCCACCACTTCGGTACCGGCCTGCAGTTCCAGATGCACGGTGCTGTCGTGGGTGATTTGCGCGTCGAGGTGCAGGCCTTCGGCGAGTTCGAGGCGGATCAGGTCATTGCGACCCTGACTTTCAATCGCCACAACCTTGCCGTGCAACTGATTGCGTGCGCTGGTGCGGAGCATCAAACGACCGAGCAGATCGAGGTCGCTGGCGTCTTCCGCGGCTTCCAGCACTTGGGCCTGCAAGGCTTGCAGCTTTTGATAGAGGCGCAATACCCGTTGGCCTTCGCTGGACAGTTTCGCGCCGCCGCCACCCTTGCCGCCGACGGCACGCTCGACCAGCGGTTTTTGCGCGAGGTTGTTCAACTCATCGATGGCATCCCACGCCGCTTTGTAGCTCAGGCCGGCGCTTTTTGCGGCGCGGGTGATCGAGCCCTGTTCGGCGATGTGTTGCAGCAGGGCGATACGCTGCGGACGGCGGACGATGTGCTGGGACAACAGGGAAGGCATGGACATGAATGGGGGCTTTTTAGCTGTGGCGGTGGGAAGTGAAGTTGGCCGCTTGCAACGCCAGAGTCAAGCCAAACCCAATCCCCTGTAGGAGCTGCGGCACGCTGCGATCTTTTGATCTTTAAAAACAAGATCAAAAGAT
>NZ_AKJD01000130.1 GCF_000282515.1 Pseudomonas sp. GM80 | reverse complement strand
TCGCCGCACACAACCAGCCCCACGCCCTTATGAAATCACTGGCGTTTAGCATCGCCAAGGTCAGCCCCGGCAAATCCTGCCGCGCCTGGGAAAACGCGCTGACCACCTGCGGCACCACATAACTGAGCAGGAAAATCACGATGCCGATCGAGACCAATCCAACCACGCCCGGATAGATAAACGCGGTGAGAATCTTGCCCCGCAGGTTGTTGCGCTCCTCGATGTAGTCGGCCAGCCGTTCCATGACCTGCGCCAGATCGCCCGATTCCTCGCCCGCCGCAATCAGTGCGCGGTAGATCTCGGGAAAATCCCGTGGCCTTGCCGCCAACGATTCCGCCAGACGCATGCCGCTGCGCACGTCCGCACGAACGGCACTGAGCGTATGGGCGATGTGTTTTTTTTCGGCCTGCTCGACGGTGGCACTCAGCGCGGCTTCCAACGGCAGACTCGCACCGAGCAGGCTCGCGAGTTGGCGTGTGGCCCAGGCGAGGTCGTTGTCCGAAAGTTTGGCGCTGAACAATCCACCGCCGCCGTGACTGGCAACGTTGCTTTCCTTGTGCATCGACAGCGCCGTCAAACCGCGCCCGCGCAACGCACTGAAAGCGGCGCTCTGACTGTCCGCCTCAAGGTGCCCGGATTCAATCTTGCCAGTGGCATCAGCAGCTTCAAAACGATAGCGATTCATCAGGCGTCCCGTGTCACACGGAGGATTTCTTCAGGCGCGGTGGCGCCGCTGCGGATCCAGCGCTCGCCGTCCTCACGCAGGCTGAACATCCCGGCTTTAGCCGCTGAGGCGCGCAAAGCCTGCTCCCCTGACCCTTGGTGAATCAGCGTGCGGATGTCGTCGTCGATGCAGAACAATTCGTGGATGCCGGTGCGGCCGCTGTAGCCGGTTTGATTGCACGCCGCGCAACCGACCGGGCGCCAGGTGCCCGGTGCCGTTGGGTCTTCTTG
>NZ_AKJD01000129.1 GCF_000282515.1 Pseudomonas sp. GM80 | reverse complement strand
AGGCGCAGCGGATTTTGTTGTGTGATGGGGTGTTGACGGTGTGTCCATCGACGCCGGGCTGGTCGATCAGTGAGGCGCGGCGGCAATTTGCTGCGACCACGATTCAGCGGGTGCGCGATGATGAGCTGGATGGTTTGCTGGCCGCCGCTTACGCCGACACCGGCAGTGCGGCGGCGGTGGTCGGGGCTGCGGAGAACGAAGTTGATCTGGATCGGCTGATGCAGGACATGCCGGAAATCACCGACCTGCTCGACACCCAGGACGGCGCGCCGGTGATTCGCATGATCAACGCGCTGCTGACCCAGGCTGCGCGCGATGAGGCCAGCGACATCCACATCGAACCGTTCGAAAGCCATTCGGTGGTGCGCTACCGCGTCGATGGCACGCTGCGCGATGTAGTCTCGCCGCGCAAGGCGTTGCACGGTGCGCTGGTGTCGCGGATCAAGATCATGGCCCAGCTCGACATCGCTGAAAAGCGCCTGCCGCAGGACGGTCGCATTGCCCTGCGCGTGGCCGGGCGGCCGATCGATATTCGTGTTTCAACCGTGCCGACCGGTCACGGCGAACGCGTGGTGATGCGCTTGCTCGACAAACAGGCCGGACGTCTGCACCTCGAAACCCTCGGTATGGACGCACAGGTGCTGGCCAAACTCGACCACTTGATTCGCCAGCCCCACGGCATCGTCCTGGTCACCGGCCCCACCGGCAGCGGCAAAACCACCAGCCTCTATGCGGCACTCGCACGGCTCGATGCGAGCACCAGCAACATCCTCACCGTCGAAGATCCAGTGGAATACGACCTCCCGGGCATCAGCCAGATTCAGGTCAACGCCAAGATCGACATGACCTTTGCCCTGGCGTTGCGGGCGATCCTGCGCCAAGACCCGGACATCATCATGATCGGCGAAATCCGCGATCTCGAAACCGCACAAATCGCCGTGCAGGCGTCGCTGACCGGGCATTTGGTGTTGGCAACCTTGCACACCAACGATGCGGTGTCGGCGGTCAACCGCTTGATCGACATGGGCGTCGAACCGTTTCTGTTGGCGTCTTCAATGCTCGGCGTTTTGGCGCAGCGCTTGGTGCGGCGCCTGTGCAATCAGTGCAAGCAAGAAGACCCAACGGCACCGGACACCTGGCGCCCGGTGGGTTGCCCGGCGTGCAATCAAACCGGTTACAGCGGCCGCACCGGCATACACGAATTGTTCTGCATCGACGACGACATCCGCACCCTGATCCATCAACGGGCAGGGGAGCAGGCCTTGCGCGCCTCAGCGGCCAAAGCCGGGATGTTCAGCCTGCGTGAGGACGGCGAGCGCTGGATTCGCAGCGGCGCCACGGCCCCTGAAGAAATCTTGCGTGTGACACGGGACGCCTGATGAATCGCTATCGTTTTGAAGCTGCCGATGCCAGCGGCAAGATCGAAAATGGGCACCTTGAGGCGGACAGTCAAAGCGCCGCTTTCACAACATTACGCGGGCGCGGGTTGACCGCGTTGTCGGTGCACAAGGAAAGCAACGTCGCCAGCCATGGTGGCGGTGGATTGTTCAGCGCCAAGCTTTCGGACAACGATCTGGCCTGGGCCACACGCCAACTGGCGAGTCTGCTGGGCGCGAGTCTGCCGCTGGAAGCCGCGCTGAGTGCCACGGTGGAGCAGGCCGAAAAAAAACACATCGCCCACACCCTCAGCGCTGTGCGTGCAGATGTGCGCAGCGGCATGCGTCTTGCGGAATCACTGGCGGCGCGGCCACGGGACTTTCCCGAGATCTATCGCGCGCTGATTGCGGCGGGGGAAGAGTCCGGCGATCTGGCGCAAGTCATGGAGCGGCTCGCGGATTACATCGAGGAGCGCAACAACCTGCGCGGCAAGATTCTTACCGCGTTTATCTATCCGGGCGTGGTTGGATTGGTCTCGATCGGCATCGTGATTTTCTTGCTCAGTTACGTGGTGCCGCAGGTGGTCAGCGCGTTTTCTCAGGCGCGGCAGGACTTGCCGGGGCTGACCTTGGCGATGCTCAACGCCAGTGATTTCATCCGCGCATGGGGCTGGTTGTGTGCGGCGATCATCGCAGGCGCGTTCTGGAGCTGGCGCCTGTATCTGCGCAATCCAGCGGCACGCTTGAGTTGGCATCATCGGGTGCTGAAGTTGCCGCTGTTCGGGCGTTTCATCCTCGGTCTGAATACCGCGCGTTTCGCCTCGACGCTGGCGATTCTCGGCGGCGCCGGGGTGCCGTTGTTGCGGGCGCTGGAAGCGGCGCGGCAGACCTTGTCCAA
>NZ_AKJD01000128.1 GCF_000282515.1 Pseudomonas sp. GM80 | reverse complement strand
GGCGGTCGGCATTTCCCTGCCGATGGGGCCGCTGGCGCACTACTTCAAATTGCAGGCGCTGCCGTCGCTGTACTTCGTGTTCCTGCCGGTGATCCTGCTGGCGTACATGGCGCTGACCCAGGCGGTGAAAGGCTTCTACATCCGCCGCTTCGGCTGGCAATAATGCTGCCCCTGTAGGAGCTGCCGTTTTGATCTTGTTTTTAAAAGGCAACAGCAAAAGATCGCAGCCTTCGGCAGCTCCTACAGGGGCTCGTTTCAAGCAGGCCCCACAAGGGGGTTTGTGTTTTTTCAGGGAGATGACGATGCAAGCCATCAACAACCTCAACCTCGATTCGCTGCTCGACACCCTCGTCAGCCTCAGCGCCGCTTTCATCCTCGGCGGCCTGATCGGTTTCGAGCGCCAATACCGGCAACGCACCGCCGGTCTGCGCACCAACGTGCTGGTGGCGGTGGGTGCGGCGATTTTCGTCGACATGGCCAACCGTCTCGCCGGTGCAGAAGGCGCGGTGCGCGTGGTTGCCTACGTGGTCTCCGGCATCGGCTTTCTCGGCGCCGGGGTGATCATGCGCGAAGAGGGCAATGTGCGCGGCCTCAACACCGCCGCGACCCTGTGGACGTCTGCTGCGGTCGGCGCCTGTGCCGGCGCCGACCTGCTCGCCGAAGCGGTACTCGGCACGCTGTTCATCCTCGCCGCCAATACCTTGCTGCGGCCGATCGTCAACAACATCAACCGCCAGCCATTGGACGTGGTCTCGGCGGAGGTCACCAACATCGTCTACGTCATCGCTCGACGCTCGCAGCAGAAAGCGGTGTTCGCTCTGCTCGAAGCCGAACTGGAACGCAGCAACTACCCGGCCAGCGATGTCGATGTGCATGCGTTTGGCGCGGATGAAATCGAGATTGAAGCGACGCTGGCCACCACCTCGGTCGACGGTGATGAACTGGATGCATTGGTCGCGCGCATTTCCACTTCGGCGTTGGTGGTGCAGGCGTTCTGGAGTCCGAGTACCACGGAATAAGCCTGCGCAAAGGAGAGCAAACGTTCGGCGAGACCTTGGGTTAACGCCGTCGTGAGTCCATCAAAAAGCCACGTCGGGTTGTCCGACGTGGTTTTTTCTTTTGGGGTTTCGAGACCTTTCTGTCTCTTTATCAGAATCGTCCTACATGACTCGCGCTTGCTTTTGCTTAGTGTGATGCACCGTAACTTTTCCCATAGCCGTGAAAGAAAATGTCCTACAAGTGTTGGCGAATCCTGATTGCCGAAGAGCAACCGTCTCTGCAAGACAGAATCGGTAAATCGCTGAACGAACTCGGTTATCGAGCGCTCACGGCAGTGTGTTCCTTCCGGGAGCTGCTCAGCGTGACCCAATACTCGTACGAGCCGTTCGATCAGTTTGATTTGCTGATCATCAATGGTGAGTTGCTGGCCGCCGTGGGGGTTGATCCGATACGTTTTTTCCAGAGCAACGCGCAGATTCGTCATGGTGTGATCCACGATGCGCGGCGCGGTCAGCCGCACGCTGAGACGATCTATGCGAGTCAACGACGCCAGTTGAATCTGATCCGGACGGCGGATCGCTCATCGCTGGGTTCCCTTCTGGAGCAGTTGGATGTCTAGGCGTTTTCCTTCGGGTTGCAGTTCCGCAATCAGCCAGTCAATGACAATGCCTGTCCCGCCGTTGCGTGTTCTGGCCCCGGATGAATGACCGGTTTCTTCAGAAACGTCCTACATAAAGATCCGCGAGCGTTGCGTAGTCTTGCCGCACCCAGAAACTGCTACTACCGGGAGATCGACCATGATCAATAAAACCCTGCGCATCCTGATTGCCGACTCGCAGCATTTTCACCGGATGAAAATCGAACGTGTGTTCAATGGCCTCGACTATTACCGGGTTGCACCGGTACAGAATCTTCTCGAGTTATTGACTCTGGTCGAGTACGGCTGCGAACCGTTCGACGTGGTGGTCATCAATGCCGAACTGGCCGCCGGTTCGCTGGATCTGTTGGCCTTCTTCCTCGACAACCCGCACGTTCGCCACGCCCTGATCTACAACGAACCTTCGGCGCCATTGCAGGCCAATCCGGGGTTTGCCCAGGAAAACCTGCAAATCACTCACGCCGCATTGCCTGGCCTGCAGACAATCAAAGCGCTGATGGCAGCGGTCGACGCTCACACCGCGTCAGCGCAGCGGGCCTGGGCAGCGGAATCAGTACCGTCGCGGCGCGCTCAAGCATAGATTCACGCAAGCCACAACTGTCAGACCTGACAGGTAGATTCGCTTTGATGCCCGTGCAACAGTCTCTGCGTAACTCCACTATCCGACACCAACGGATCAGATCGTCATCGTCATGTTTTTCCCAGGGAGTGTTCATGAAGTCAGCGCTGATCGTCGACGATCATCCGGTGGTGCGCGCCGCTGTCAGAATCGTGCTGCAAGCGGAAGGCTTCAAAGTCATTCATGAGGCATCCAGCGGCAACGAAGTGGTGCAACTGCTGCGCGAGCACCAGCCGAAACTGGTCGTGCTGGATCTGAATCTGCCGATGCTCGACGGACTCGATGTCATGGAGCGCATCAGAGCCAATGACCTGACCTGCCTGATTCTGATCTTCACTTCGTACGAAGCCACGTTCTACCAGGAACGTTGCCTGCGCGCCGGCGCCATGGCTTTCGTGCCCAAGACCAATCATTTGCAGCAATTGCACAAAGCCATTCAGGCGCTGATGTCCGGTTACACCTACTTCACCGCACTGTCCGACAACGCGAATGCCTCGAACACACTGCAAGGCTCAGAAACGCAACTGATCGACCAGCTATCCAACCGAGAGCTGAATATCTTTGTGCAACTGGCTTCCGGCAAGCCGAACAAAACCATTGCCGAAGACATGCACCTCAGTCACAAGACCGTCAGTACCTATAAATCGCGCCTGATGGCCAAACTGGGGGTCAATTCGGCGGTTCATCTGCGTGATTTCGCCAGACGCAATCACTTGATCTGAGAGGTCGGCATGGGCTGGTGGCGCTGGTGTCTCATGCTGTTGTCGGCGAGCGTGCTGACGGCCTGGGCTGATGCTGTACCAAAATCGCTGGAGATTCTCACCCGCACCCGCCTGGAAAATGTCCAACTGCGGCTGGACGGCACCGATCGCTACTGGTTGCGCAAACATCCGGTGCTGTACATGGGAGTCTCCGGGCCGGATTACCCGCCTTTTGAACTGACACGTAACCAGCATCAACTGGAAGGCCTCAGCGCCGATTACGCCGATCTGCTCGCGCAACTGCTGAATATCAGGATTGAGGTGCGGCGTTACGCCGACCGAACGTCGGCGATTACTGCGCTCAAACGCGGCGAGATTGACGTACTTGGCACCTCGAACAACTTTGAACTCGCCGATCCCGAGCTGATGCTTTCCCGTGCCTACGCCGAAGACCAGCCGGTGTTGGTGGCCCGCATCGGTGAGCAGGCGCTGTCCGATCTGGCCGGCAAGCGCCTGGCGATGGCCGAAGATTATTTGCCTTTGTCGGTGGTTCAGGCCTTCTATCCCCAAAGCAATATTCAACGCTACCACTCGGCCATGGATGCACTCGGGGCCGTGGCGTTCGGGGTGGATGATGTCTACCTGGGCGACTTCATCAGCGCCAATTACCTGATCAACACCAACTACCGTAACGATGTGCAACTGCTCGGCCCATCGGGGCTGGATGCCAATCCGTTCGGGTTTGCCTTGCGCCGTACCGATGGGCGCTTGAAACGGATCATCGACAAAGCCTTGGCCAGCATCCCGATGGACCAACGCCAGCTCATCGAGCAGCGCTGGAGTGCCGGCCGGGCCGAGATGGCCGAGCACGCGCGGGTGCCACTGAGCGCTGGCGAACAACGCTGGCTTGACCAACATCCACGGGTACGGGTAGGCGCTATTGAAGATTTTGCACCGTTGTCGTTTTTTGATGCCGATGGCCGACTCAGCGGGCTTGCGGCGCAATTGCTCAGCCTGATCAGTCAGCGCAGTGGCTTGACCTTCGAGATCGTTCGCGGCAGCTCGCTGAGTCGGCAGATAGAGCAACTCACGGCGGGCGAGCTTGATGTGTTGCCGGTCATCACCCCCAGCCGTGAACGCGAAGACGAGTTGCATTTCACCCGGGCCTATTTGAACAACCCGTTTGTGCTGGTCACCGCGACGACTGACGGCAGGCCGCGCAACCTCGACGATCTGGCCGGCCAGCGCCTGGCGATCTATCGCGCGCATCCGCTACGCGCTTACCTCGTCGAGCATGCGCCAGAGGTCACGTTGATCGAGGTGAAAAGTCCGGCGATCGGCATGGAGATGGTCAGCAAGGGGCAAGTGGAGGCGACCTTGAGTTCGTTGGTAGGCGCGCGTTATCTGATTGCCCGCCAGTACCGCGAGCGTTTGCGGATCGCCACCACCGTGGGTGATCAGCCGGCGAGAATCGTCATGGCCACCTCACCGCAAGCGCCCGAACTGCATTCGATTCTGAACAAGGCGCTGCTGAGCATTGCTCCGCAGGAAATGGACGAGCTGGTTGGGCGCTGGACCCATGATCTGGCGGTCGACGCCAGCTATTGGCAGCGTCATCGCACAGAGATTCTGCTGGGCTTTGTCGCAGCTGCCGTCTTGCTGTTGCTGGCGCTGGGCTTGATCGGCTTTCAGCGTCGGCAGATCAGCCAGCGCCAGCAGTGGTTGCGTCAGTTGCAGGACGCCAAGGACGCCGCCGACGATGCCAATCGGGCAAAGACCACTTTTCTGGCCACCATGAGCCATGAAATCCGTACGCCGATGAATGCCTTGATCGGCATGCTCGAACTGGCGCTGAAGCGGGCGGAGGAGGGCGTGACCGATCGGCTGGCGATTCAAGTCGCCTCCAGCGCGGGCCAGCAGTTGCTGGTGTTGATCGGCGACATCCTCGACATTGCGCGCATCGAGTCCGGGCATTTATCGCTCGCCCCGGAACGGGCCAATCTGCGCGATCAGGTGGCGTCGGTGTGCCGGGTCTTTGAAGGTCTGGCGCGGCAGAAGCGTTTGCTCTGGCACGTCGAACTGGATGCGCGCAGTGACGTTGACGTGCTGGTCGATTCGACGCGCTTCAAGCAGGTGTTGTCCAACCTGTTGAGTAACGCGATCAAGTTCACCGAGGCCGGCGAAGTGAGTCTGCAACTGCAGGTGAACCGCGTAACCACCGAGCAACTGGTCGTCAGCCTGATCATCGAAGACAGTGGCATTGGCATCAGTGCCGAAGACCTGCAGCGCTTGTTCAGCCCATTTGTCCAGGCGGGTAACCATTCACACACCGCGCGCAGTGGCTCCGGGCTGGGCCTGGTGATCAGCCGCAGCCTGTGCGAAATAATGGGCGGCGAATTGCAACTGCACAGCCAGCCCGGCCTTGGTACACAGGTCACCGTGCGGCTCGAACTGCCATTGCTGGAAGCGCTCGCACCCGGGGATGCCGTGGTTCAACTGACACCCGTCGCAACGCAGGCGCTGAACATTCTGGTGGTGGACGATCATCCAGTGAACCGCTTGTTACTGTGCTGGCAACTGAGTGAGCTGGGCCATCGCACGGTCGACAGTCAGGACGGTGAGCAGGGCCTGGCATTGTGGCGCGAGCAGTCATTCGATGTGCTGATCACCGATTGCAATATGCCGCGACTCAATGGCTATGAACTGGCCCGCGAGATTCGTCAGGCCGAGGCGCTGGCAGGTGCACAACGTAGCCTGATCCTGGGTTTTACCGCCAATGCGCAGGTCGAGGAAAAGGTCCGTTGCCTGGAGGCCGGCATGGACGATTGCCTGTTCAAGCCGATTCGTCTGCACGACTTGAGTCAGGCGTTAAGCGCTGCGCGTGATGAGGAACAAGACGTCCCGCGCCTGGAAAAACCGTCGCTGGCAGAATTGGATCTGAGTGTGCTGGAGCATTTGGCCGGCGATGACCCGGCGATCATCGAGCACTTGCGCAAGGAGGTGCTGAGCAGTTTGCACGGCGATCTGCGGCGGCTCGATGACCTCGGGCAAGCCCTTGACCGCGCCGGGTTGCGCGATCTGGCCCACCACATCAAGGGCGGCGCACAGGTGGTCGGCGCGGCGCGGCTGGTGTCGGCATGTACCGACCTTGAGCGCGCCTGCACGGATGCCGGAAGTGTGGCGCTGGACACCAGCGTCAGCGCGTTACGCGAGGCCATGAGTGTTCTCGCGCAACGTCTTCAAGCCTGAGCAATCAATCCCAATGCGGCGCGATGCCTTTCGGGCTGGTCAGGCGATGGCCGCGTTCCAGCTGGGCAATCTGCGCCATGTCGGCATCGCTCAAGGTCAGCGCGGTGGCCCCCAGGTTACTTTGCAGGTTGGCGCGTTTGGTCGACGACGGAATCACCGCGTAACCCAGTTGCATGGCCCAGGCCAGCGTGACTTGCGCCGGGGTAGCGTGCAGGCGTTCGGCGATCTGCTGGATCAGCGGGTCTTTCAACACTTCACCGTAGGCGAGGGTCATGTACGAGGTGGTTTGAATGCCTTGGCTTTGGGCGAACTCGGCCACAGCGTGGTTTTGCAGGTACGGGTGCAGTTCGATCTGGTTGGTGGCGATGTTGTCGGCGCCCACGGCGGCGATCGCCTGTTTCATCAGGTCGATGGTGAAGTTGGACACACCGATCTGCCGGGTCAGGCCCATGCGTTTGGCTTCCAGCAGGGCGCCCATGAATTCTTCGACGGGCACTTGTTCTTCCGGCGATGGCCAGTGAATCAGTGTCAGGTCGAGGTAGTCGGTCTGCAGCTTTTGCAGGCTCTCTTTGAGGCTGTCGATCAGACGGTCTTTGGCGAAATTGGCGATCCAGATCTTGCTGGTGATGAACAGTTCTTCGCGGGGGATGCCGCTGGCGGCGATGGCCTCGCCGACCTCGGCTTCGTTCTCGTAGATTTGCGCGGTGTCGATGACCCGGTAGCCGAGCTCAAGGGCGGTGCTGACCGAGTCGATGACCACTTGGCCTTGCAGGCGAAAGGTACCGAGGCCGAAAGCGGGAACAGGCATGAAAGACTCCAGGGATTGCAGTGGGAATGGGCTCGAGTATCCACGTGTGCATCCTTGAGAAAAACCGCTGCCGGGGCAAAGCAGTGTTGAGCAGAAGTCATGAATCAATCCTGGATTCTGTGTTGTCTGGACTGGCCTCATCGCTGGCAAGCCAGCTCCCACAGGGATATATGTTGGTAATGAATGATGTGTTCACCCCCAAATCCTGTGGGAGCTGGCTTGCCAGCGATGGGCGCGCCACCGATTCAGGCAATGTCACTGTGCGCAAATTCCTCGCCGAGAAAATCAATCAACGTGCGCACCGACGGCAACAACCCGCGCCGCGACGGAAAGATCGCATGCACCACGCCACATTTCGGCGCCCACCCCGGAATCAACTCCACCACACGCCCCGCCGCAATGTCCTCACGCACCACCACACTCGGCAAATGCGCCACGCCAACGCCAGCAATCACCGCCTGACGCAACGCGATCAAATCATCGGTGACCATGCGCGGCGTGTGCCGGATCAGCGCGGTGTTGTCATTTGGCCCCAGCAACTCCCACTGATACTCGCGCTGCGCCGCACCCCAATGTAGGCTCGGCAAACCATTGAGGTCAGCGGGCGAGGGCGGTGACGACAGGCGTTCGACAAACTGCGGACTGCCGACCACCGATTGCATACTGTTGCCGAGCACCTTCATGACCATGTCGGTGTTTTCCAGCGGCGGAAAGCGCACGCGCAAGGCAATGTCGAACCCTTCGTGAATCAGGTCGACGCGACGATTGGTGCTCTCGATGAACAACTCCACCAGCGGATACTTGAGCATATAGCGGGTGAGCATCGGCCCGACCCACGAGTTGAGCAGCGCGGTTGGGCAACTCAGGCGCACGAGCCCCTGCGGCTCGGAGCGGTTGCGTTCGATCAGCTCGGCGGCGCTTTCGGCTTCGATGCGCATGGCCAGGCAGCGCTGGTAATAGGCCTGACCGATTTCGGTCAGCGAACAATGACGGCTGGTGCGGTGCAGCAGGCGTACGCCGAGGCGTTCTTCCAGCTCGGCAATTCGTCGGCTGAGCTTCGATTTGGGCATGTCCAGCGCACGGCCAGCAGCGGCGAATCCGTGGTGTTCGACCACTTGAGTGAAGTAATAAAGGGTGTTGAGGTCTTCCACCATCGTTCTCCAAGTAGAACGCTAAGGCTGATTTTTGCAGTCTAGTGCATTAATGGTCATGGATTTAAGCTTAATCCATCGCATCACTCACCCCATTGGAGACAACCATGAAAAACATCATCGGTATCTACACCAGCCCACGCGGCCATTGGGTCGGCGATGGTTTCCCGGTTCGCACACTGTTTTCTTACGACAACCTGGGCAAACACATCAGCCCGTTCCTGCTGCTCGATCACGCCGGCCCTGCCGATTTCACGCCGACCACCGATCGTCGTGGCGTTGGTCAGCATCCGCACCGTGGTTTCGAAACTGTGACTATCGTTTATGACGGCGAAGTGCAACACCGCGATTCGACCGGCAGTGGCGGCGTCATCGGCCCGGGCGATGTGCAATGGATGACGGCGGCGTCCGGGATCCTCCACGAGGAGTTTCACTCGGATGACTTCGCCAAAACCGGCGGCAAACTGGAAATGGTGCAGCTGTGGGTCAACCTGCCGGCCAAGGACAAAATGGCCGCGCCGGGCTACCAGACCATTCTCGACAGCGACATCCCGAGCATTGCGCTCAAGGACAACGCCGGCAGCCTGCGCCTGATCGCCGGTGAGTTCGATGGCCACACCGGCCCGTCGCGCACCTTCACGCCGATCGACGTGTGGGATCTGCGCCTGAACGCCGGCAAGTTGCTGACGCTGGATCTGCACGAAGGCCGCAACACCGCGCTGGTGGTGTTGAAGGGTTCGGTGCAGGTCAACGGTCTGGAATCGGTGCGCGAAGGGCAGTTGGCGTTGTTCGAACGTGATGGCAAGCAACTGACCCTCGAAGCCAGTCAGGACGCAGTGGTGTTGCTGCTCAGCGGCGAGCCAATCGATGAGCCAATCGTCGGCCACGGCCCGTTCGTGATGAACACTGAGCAGGAAATTCACCAGGCCTTCGCCGACTTCCAGTCCGGCCGCTTCGGCCAGATGCACGCTTAACGCACAACCACTCCGCTCTACACAGGACGCGTAGGCCGGTTCGAAGGCCAGGGATGGCTGTTGCCTAAAGAAAAGAGGAAACGCACATGAATACTGTCAATGCCGCGAACTTCGACGGCCAGAAACCGACCATCGATGCCAGCGACGCAGCCATGCTGCTGATCGATCACCAGAGCGGTCTGTTTCAGATCGTCAAGGACATGGACGTGCCGCAACTGCGCGCCAATGCCGTAGCGCTGGCGAAAGCGGCGACCCTGTTGAAGATGCCGGTGATCACCACGGCCTCCGTGCCGCAAGGGCCGAACGGGCCGTTGATTCCGGAAATACACGAAGCCGCACCGCATGCGCAATACGTGGCGCGCAAAGGCGAGATCAATGCCTGGGACAACCCGGAATTTCACGCGGCAGTCAAAGCCACTGGCAAGAAAACCCTGGTGATCGCCGGCACGCTGACCAGCGTTTGCCTGGCGTTCCCGTCGATCGCTGCCGTGCACGAAGGCTACAAGGTTTTTGCCGTGGTCGACGCGTCCGGCAATCACTCCAAACTGGCCACTGATCTGACGGTTGCCCGTTTGGCCCAGGCCGGGGTGGTGCCGATCGACATCATGGCTACGCTTTCCGAGCTGCAAGGCTCGTGGAACCGTCCCGATGCGGAGCAGTGGGCGGCTGTCTACGCCCAGGCCATGCCGCATTATCAATTGCTGATCGAGAGCTACCTCAAGGCTCAGCAAGTCGCGAACGAACACGAAGTGCTGGATTCCCAGCGCTGATCGAGTCTCCTGAGGCCGACCCCGTCGGCCTCTACACCCCGCGAGGATTACTGCAATGACCACTCAATACAAACGTCTGGACAAGAACAATGCTGCGGTGCTGCTGGTCGACCACCAGGCAGGTCTGCTGTCGCTGGTGCGCGACATCGATCCGGACAAGTTCAAGAACAACGTGCTGGCGCTGGCCGATCTGGCCAAGTACTTCAAACTGCCGACGATCCTCACCACCAGTTTTGAAACCGGCCCCAACGGCCCGCTCGTGCCCGAGCTGAAAGCGCTGTTTCCGGATGCGCCGTACATCGCCCGTCCGGGGCAGATCAATGCCTGGGACAACGAAGATTTCGTCAAGGCGATCAAGGCCACTGGCAAGAAACAGTTAATTATCGCGGGTGTGGTAACTGAGGTGTGCGTGGCGTTCCCGGCACTGTCGGCGCTGGAAGAAGGCTTCGATGTGTTTGTGGTCACCGATGCCTCCGGCACGTTCAATGAAATGACCCGCGATTCGGCATGGAATCGGATGTCCAGCGCTGGCGCGCAATTGATGACCTGGTTCGGTTTGGCCTGCGAGCTGCACCGCGACTGGCGCAACGACATTGAAGGGCTGGGCACGCTGTTCTCCAACCACATCCCGGACTACCGCAACCTGTTCACCAGCTACAACAGCCTGACCAACGACAAATAACAATTCCCTGTAGGAGCTGCCGCAGGCTGCGATCTTTTGATCCTGTTTTTGAAGATCAAAAGATCGC
>NZ_AKJD01000127.1 GCF_000282515.1 Pseudomonas sp. GM80 | reverse complement strand
TCGTCGACAACGCGCAGGACGTGGTCATCGAAACCAGCACTCTGGCCAACGAGATCGACACTGTTCTGGCGTCGGTGACCTACACCTTGGGCGCCAATATCGAAAACCTGACGCTGACCGGTTCAGCCAACATTAACGCTTATGGCAACGCCGGCAACAACGTGCTGATCGGCAATGCCGGCAACAACGTCATGTTCGGTGGCGCAGGTCTGGATACCCTGATCGGCGGTGACGGCAACGACACCTACAACATTGATCAGGCCGGTGAACTGGCGCTGCTGGTGGAGAACGCCAACGAAGGTTCCGACGTTCTCAACATCACCTACGCCGCTACCGCGCAGGACAATGTCGTCGACCTGAGCCAGGCCAGCCTGCAAAACGTCGAAAACGTTCTGCTGTCCGGTGCGGGCAAGTTCAGTCTGATCGGTAACGATCTGAACAACATCATGCTGGGCAATGCCGATAACAACGTGCTCAACGGCGGAGCCGGGGCGGACACGCTGACCGGCGGCGGCGGTGCCGACACCTTCGTTTTCGCCGCGGTCAACGAGATGGGCCTGGGCCTCAATCGCGACGTCATCACCGACTTCAACAGCCTGCAAGGTGACAAGATCGATCTGACAAAGTTTGATGCCAACCTGCTGGACACCGGTTTCAATGGCTTCTCCTTCATTGGTGCGGCAGATTTCACCGGCGCCGGCCAACTGCGCTTCGTTGACCATGTGCTCTCGGGCAACGTCAGTGGCAACGTCGGTGCCGATTTTGAAATCCAACTGGTCGGTGTAAACAGTTTCAGCGCCAACGATCTGGTGGCCTGACGCTTATCGAAACCTGTCACGGCCTGCCACGCAGGCCGTCATGCACACGAAAAACGCCCCGACTGGTTCGGGGCGTTTTTTTATCCTCGGCGATGGTTGCTGGCTAACCCAGCACACCCAGTTCCTTCGCCCGCGCCACGGCCTGCGTACGCCGCTCGACACCCAACTTGCTGTTGATATGGCTGGCGTGAGTTTTCACGGTGTGCAACGAGATGAACAACTGCTCACTGATCTGCTGGTTCGAGCAGCCTTGCGCGATCAGTTGCAGCACCGCCAGCTCGCGGCTGCTGAGTTGTTCGGCGGCGGCGGTTTCCATCGGGCGGCTGGCAGCAAGCGGAAAATGCGACAGCAGTTGCTGGCTGACCGCTGTCGCAGAGGTCAGCGCCAGCTGCCCGCGCAACCAGTCCGGGGATTGTTGCATCAACGCATCGAACGGCTGCAAGACGCCCCCGGCGGCCGCTTCCAGTGCCAGGCCGAGGACTTTGCGCGCTTGCGGCTCCCGCCCACTGTCGAGCAGCAACGCGACTTTTTGTGTCAGCGCCATCACGCTGAGCAATTGCCGTCCGGTTTGCTGGCCGTTCTCATGCAACACGTTCAGCCGCCCCTCGGCGAGCATCGGCTGGCCCTGAATCCTGTCGAGCAACGCTTGTTGCAGCTCGACGTGCAGGGGCAACTGTGGATGGAACTCCGGTGGCGCGGCGGCGCGCTCGCCAGTGTAGGTCTGGCCCAGCCGCGCCAACCAGGCTTCGGCCAGATCGGTACGGCCCTGCGCCAGCCACAGCTCGCATTTGACCAGCGTGATCATCGCCAGATAATAGATGGGGGGCACGTCCCAGATGTGCATCAGCCGTTCAGCTTCGGACAATTCGGCGAAGGCCTTGGCGAACTCGCCTGCGCCGCCGTCCAGGCGGGCGATCACGCAGTGACCGATCAACACGCTGATATCACGACAGGCGCGCGCCTCGCCGATCCCGGCCAGTAACCGTGCGCGTGCGGCTTGCGGCTGCAAGCGCATCGCCAACAAAAAACCTTCGTACAGCGTCAGCCGTGCACGCACCGCATACAAGCGTTGCGGCGACAGCCCGCGCAGGCGTTCCAGGCCCTGATGCACTTCATCCAGCGCGCGCAGAATTTCACCGCGCGACTGCAATACGCGCGCGCGGTCGTAATGGGCCAGCGCTTCAAACAGCGGATTGCCGACCCGTTGCGCCAGTTCAAGGGATTCGCGGTTAAGACCACGGGCGCGCCATAGATCACCATCGGCAATCGCCAGATTGGACAGGGTCGACAGGCACATCAGCCGCTGGCCGTAGCGTTTGGCGGGCAGGCTCTCCAATGCTTCGCTGCAATACCTGAGCGTCAGTTCACGGTGGCCGCGACCACGGGCAATGATCCCGCTCAACGCCAGCCATTGCGCCAGCATCGACTTTTGCGCAGTGGCCGAAGGCGCTGGCAGAAAGCGGCTCAAATGGCTGGACAGCTCTTCGGCAGCATCGAGCTGGCAAGCCAGCCCCAGCGCCCAACTGTAGAGGACGATCAGCCGTGGCGTGCTGATCAGCAGGCTGTCGGGCAAGTCCATTTTCCAGCGCAGCAGCATGCCGACGTTTTGCTCGGCGAGCAGTTGTTCCTCGGAAAGGTTCTGCACCAGATTGGCGGCCACATCGAGGTGCCCGGCGCGCAAGGCCTGCTCCACCGCTTCGTCGAGCAGCCCCTGCGCGTTAAACCAGCGACAGGCCCGCAGGTGCAGGGTCGCGGTCGGCACCATCGGCTGGGCAATGGGCCGGCTGCGCAGCAGATCAGAAAACAGATGGTGATAACGATACCAGTGCCCGTGCTCATCCAGCGGCACCAGAAACACCTGATGCGCGAGCAGGAAACGCAGGATTTCGGCGCTGTCATGGGCTTCGCGCACCGCATCACACAGTTCACTGCAAAAGCGCTCTTGCGGTGCCGTGTCATAGAGAAACGTCTGCACTTCGGGCGGAAGGCAATCGATGACTTCTTCGAGCAGATAGTCGCGAATCAATCCCTCCCCGCCATTCAGCGCTTGCGGCAGCGCGGCTTCGTTGCCGGCCTCCGCCATCGCCAGCAACCAGAAACGCAGGCCTGCCACCCAACCTTCGCTGCGCAGGATCAGACTTTCCAATGCCTCGCCGCGCAGTGAACTGCTGTGGCGATCGAGCAATGTGAGGGCTTCGTCGTGGGTCAGGCGCAGGTCCTGTTCGTGCAGTTCAAGCAGCTGGCGGGACAGGCGCAAGCGCGCCAGATGCCAGTCGGGGCGTTGGCGACTGGTGACCATGACCAGCAAGCCGTCCGGTAAATGATTGAGGAAGAATTGCAGGCAGCGATCGAGTACCGGGCCTTGCGCCAGATGATAATCGTCGAGCACCAACAGCAGAGGCGCCACTGGATCAAGGTGCAGGGCCAGCTCATCGAGCAGACCGTCGAGCCATTCTTCAAACGCAAACGGCTGATGGCGCTGACGCATCTTCAGCAGGCCCAGTGCGCGGCTGCCCAGTTGCGGAAAATAATCCTGCAAGCCTTCGAGCAAGCGCTCCAGAAACCGCCCCGGATCGCTGTCACGCGGGCTCAGGCCCAACCACAGACTTTGCCACTGCGCCGGCAGGCTCTGACAGAACTCCACCGCCAGCGAACTCTTGCCGAAGCCCGCCGGAGCGCTCACCAGCAATAGCCGACCACCGAGCCCGGCTTGCAGGCGCTCGCAGAGTCGTGGTCGCAGCACATATCCGTCGGGCAATGGCGGGCGAAAAAAACGCCCGTTCAATGCCGCGACGGCAACACTTGCGGGACCCGGAAGTGGAGACAGATCAGTCATGGCCGGCTCTTGTTCGAATGGCTGTTGGCGGCATTGCAGATGTCCGCAGACTAGCCTTAAACGTAGCGGTAATGAAGGTTGCTGCTACAAATGGCTACAAAAAAGCTACACAGCGCCGACAAAATCCGCCATCACCGATCAATCGCGCCCGGTGACGAATCCCTGTAGGAGCTGCCGCAGGCTGCGATCTTTTGACTTTGTTTTGCCCCCCAAAAAAGCAGGATCAAAAGATCGCAGCCTGCGGCAGCTCCTACATAAGCAGGGAAATCTGATCAAAAAAAACGCCCCGAACCAGTCGGGGCGTTTTTACGAGGATGCGGCCTCGGGGTTACAGCGGTTTAGCGAACACCATCCTGACGCAGCGCGGCCGGGGTGAAGTCGCTGGTGGTGGCGGTGAAGCCGAAGTCATACGCCTGCTTCTCTTCGTTCTTCATGCCCAGCGCCAGATAACGGCCGGACTGCAGGTCGTAGAGAGTTTCCAGGGCATACCACGGCACTTGCTTGTCGTAGTAGTTCTCGGCATGCGCCTCGGCTACACGCCACAGTTGGCCACGACCGTCGTAATGGTCGATAACGGCTGCCTGCCAGGTGTCTTCGTCGATATAGAAGTCACGCTTGGCGTAGATGTGGCGCTGACCTTCCTTGAGGGTGGCAACCACATGCCAGACGCGGCGCAGCTCGTAACGCGCCAGATCCTGGTTGATGTGACCGGCCTTGATGATGTCAGCGTACTTCAGTTTCGGATCATCGAGCTTGTAGCTGTCGGAGGCGATGTACATCTCTTTCTTGCCTTCGAGCTTCCAGTCGTAGCGATCCGGCGCACCGTTGAACATGTCGAGGTTGTCGGAAGTCCGCAGGCCATCCGCCGCAGTACCCGGGCCGTCATAGGACACTTGTGGCGCACGACGCACACGACGCTGACCGGCGTTGTAGACCCACGCCGAACGTGGCTCTTTCACCTGGTCGAGGGTTTCGTGCACCAGCAGCACACCACCGGCCAGACGCGCCGGCGCAGTCACTTTCTGCTTGAAGTAGAACAGGATGTTGCCCGGGTTTTTCGGGTCATAGTCCTTCATCTTGTCACGGAACACGAACTGATCCTGGAAGTACACCAGGCTGTACGAGCCGTTCGGTTGCGGCGTGGCCTGGGTCACCAGACGGGTCACGCTGCCGCCGCGATAGCGGGTGATGTGGTTCCAGATCACTTCCACGCCGGTTTTCGGAATCGGGAACGGCACTGCCGTGTCGAAGTTCTCCAGACCGTTGCCGCCGGACACCAGGTTGGTGGTGGTGGCGTTCTTCTTGATCGCGGCGAATACGTCATCCGGCACAGTGGCACCACGATGGGACGGGTACACCGGCATTTTGAACGTTTCCGGGTAACGCTTGAACATCGCGTACTGCCCCGGCGCCAGTTTGTCCTTGTACTTGTCAGCATCCTTGGCGGTGATGGTGAACAACGGCTGTTCACTGGCGTAAGGGTTGGACAGGAAACCGCGCGCATCGACGCTCCCGGCATTCTTCGGCAGCGGCTTCCAGGCGGGAATCGAACCGTCGGCGTTACCGGCCATTTCGGCGCCCATCGGGGTCAGGCTCTTGCCCAGCTTGTCCGCTTCGGCAGCAGGGACCGCCGCCATGACGCCGGTCGCCAGCAGCGACAGGCCCAGAACACCGGCGTGGAACAGACTCTTTGTTATTTTCATATGTGTGTTCGTCCTGAAATGCAGTGCTTAGAAGTTCACGCCGAAGCTGAGCGCAACGAAGTCGCGGTCATCCACAGTGGTGTACTTGCCGTCGAAGAAGTTGGTGTAAGCCAGGCTCGCGGTGTAGGTGTTCTGGTATTCGGCGTCGACACCAAGGCTGACCGCCTTGCGGCCTTCCTCAAAGTTGCCGCCAGGGCCTGGCGAGTAACCGCTGACGTCGTGCTGCCAGGCCACGTTAGGCTTGAGGTTCACACCGGCAAACACATCGTTGTATTCCCAGATGGCACGGCCGCGGTAGCCCCACGACATCGATGTGGTAAAGCCGTCGTTGTTGCAATTGCGGCTGCGGTTGTTCTGCGGCGATCCCGGCCCCGCGCCATTGATAGTGCTGGCATTGAGAATGTTGGCGCAGGTATCGATACCGCCAGTGGCCGGCAGCTCACCCGGGCCATACACCGGATCGCGGCCATAACGCATGTCGGAACGGCTTTCCAGCCCGCCGACATAAGTCGCGCCAACTTCACCGACGAGGGTCAGACGGCTGGCGCCCATGACCTGATCGAAGAAGTGCGTGAACGTTGTCTGGATCTGGGTGATTTCCTTGCGCTCATAACCATGCAGATCCTGACCCGGCACGCCATTGAGTATCGAAGCATTGGTCAGTGCGCCGCCGATCGGACGCACACCGGCGAACAGGATGTCGGTCGAGTTCAGTTGTACCGGTGCGTTCGGACGGTAGCTGATCTCACCGCTCCACGCCGTGCCGGTAGGCAGGGTGGTGGAGAAGCTCAGACCGTAGAGGCGAATGTCTTCAGGGTATTCAATGAAGTAGTTCGAGTTGCCCGCGACCAGCAGGGGAGCGAGTGCCGCAAAAGGCCCCGGCAGCGCGCGCGCCGTGTTGTAGACCGATTGCGGAGCACCGGTGGCGCTGAAGATCGGCGCACGGCTGTGATAGTTCATGAAGTAGGCGCCGAACTCGGTATCGAGTGGCTCGTACATGTACTTGAAGGACGCGCCCCACTGGCCGCTGTCGCGCGCATCGCGATCCGGGCCACGGCGCACCAGAACCCCTTCTTCGTTGACGTTGACACCGTTGGCGGCCAATGGCCCCAAGGCGATGGCCGGGATTTGCGAGCGCTTGTTCAAGACGCGCAAGTTATCGTTGCAACCGTCGGCAACGATGTCAGGCTGCGAGAAGAACGTGCCGCAGTTATCGACGACCGTCTGGTCCCATTCCAGTTGATAGAACGCCTCGGCCGAGAGGTTCTCGGTCAGGCTCTGCGAGACGTAGAACATGTTGACCGGGATCAGGCCTTCCTTGATCTCGGCACCGGGACGACGGAACGCCGACACATCGATCGGGTTGATCGAGTTGATGCCGCCGCCGATGAAAGTACTTTCACCCCAGCTCACCACCTGTTTGCCCAGACGCACGGAGCCCGGCTGATCGGCAATCGAGTAGTTGTGGTAGACGAAGGCATCGAGGATCTGGCCGCCGGACGACTTGGCGCCCTCTTTACGGCCCGTATCGCTGATGTCCTTGAATTGGCGGCTTTCATCCTTGAGTTCGAAGTCGTACCAGTATTTGCCACGGACAAACACGCCGGTGTCGCCGTATTTCAATTCAAGGTCATGAATGCCCTTGAAGATTTTCGAGAAGGTTTCGCCGCTCTTGAAGTTGGCGTGACCGTCATCGGAAGTCTGCGACAGGCCATGGCCGCCGTTGTTGACGCCGATGAGGTTCTTGTTCGGGCTCTGAGTAGACCAACTGGCACCGATCGACAGAGACGAGTCGAACTGGCCTTCGATTTCACCGACGTTGAAACTGACGCCGAATGCGGGCCCGGCGAGCGAAGAGGCAAGACTGACCGCCAGAGGCAGTTTCGCCCGGCGCCAGAACTGGTTTACTGAGGTCATCGACGCTACTCCATGTGCATTATTGTTATGGCAGTGAGTACTTTTAAAAACGCTGTGGAGGAGCGGACGCCAGGGCTGCCCGAAATCACTCCAGAGTTACTCGCCCCAATCAGTGCGTGTGCTCCGTTCTTAAAAATCCTTGAACGGACTATATCCAGCAGGGGGTACTGCTTGATCCCTCTAAAGTGTGATTTGCAGTCGCCAACCACTCTGGAACAGTCCTTTCGCCAGTCCGACACTCGTCGGCACGGCAAGGATGGCTGAATTTTTCGATTTCACAAGCCAAGCGCTTGCTTGGTGGGTCTGGCGCGCCGTTTTCGGCGCGCCAGCAGACACTAAAGTGTCGAGAGGAAGGTGCTGTTGTTGGCCTGCCATTCAGTGATGTCGAGGCGGATGCGCTTCTTGTCGAGCTTGCCGACACTGGTCTTGGGAATTTCAGTAACAAGGGCAATCTGACTCGGGATCGCCCACTTGCTCAGGTGCCCCAATTCCACGAACGGCTTGAGGTGTTCCTTGAGCTCTCGCGCCCCGATCACGTGCCCTTCGCGGATTACCAGCAGCGCAAACGGGCGCTCGCCCCACTGTGGATCGGCGATGCCCACCACTGCTACTTCGCGTACCGCGACATGCCGGCTGATCAGGTCTTCGAGGTCCAGCGAGGAGATCCATTCGCCGCCGGTCTTGATCACGTCCTTGATGCGGTCGCGGATGTCGATCACGCCCATGCTGTCGAGTGTGGCGACGTCGCCGGTGTGCAGCCAGCCACCGGCCCACAGCTCGGCGCCCTTCTGCGGTTCATTGAAATAGCCTTCGGTGAGCCACGGTGCGCGCAGCACCAGTTCGCCCTGGGTTTCGCCGTCGGCCGGAAGGAAGTTGCCGTCGCCGTCGACAATCGCCGCTTCGACCAATGGCCCCGGCACGCCAGCCTTGATCCGGTAAGTAGTGCGTTCGTCTTCGCTGCCGGCCATCAGCTCGTCATTGAGGTGCGCGCAGGACACCAGCGGCCCGGTCTCGGACATGCCATACGCCGCCGTCAGCTGAATACCGCGAGCCTTGGCGGTTTCATACAGCGTGCGATTGAGCGCGCTGCCACCGATGACGATTTTCCAGCCAGCGAAATCGGTGTCTTGCGCACCTTTGGCGTTGAGCAGCATCTGCAGGATGGTCGGCACGCAATGGGAGAACGTGACCTTCTCCTTGCGCCACAACTCGACGAGAAATTCCGGGTCGTAGCGGCCCGGATAAACCTGCTTGAGCCCGAGCATGGTCGCCACATAAGGCAGGCCCCAGGCATGCACGTGAAACATCGGCGTGATCGGCATGTACACATCGTTGGTGCCCAGCAGGCGCACGCTGTCGATGGAGCCCATGATCGTCGCCACGCCCATGGTGTGCAGCACCAGTTGCCGATGGGTGAAGTACACGCCTTTCGGGTTGCCGGTGGTGCCGGTGGTGTAGAACGTGGTGGCGACCGAGTTTTCGTCGAAATCCTCGAAGTCGTACTGCGGACTCGCGGCGGCCAGCAGTTGCTCGTACTCACCGACCAGGTTCGGCAAGTCGGCAGTCTTCTCCGGCAGATCGGTCAGCAGCAGGGTTTTCTCGACCGTGGTCAGGTGCGGCGCAATCGCCTGATACAGCCCGACGAACTCGCTGTTGACCAGTACAAAGCGGTCTTCGGCGTGGTTCATGGTGTAGAGAATCTGTTCTGGCGACAGGCGCACGTTGATGGTGTGAATCACCGCGCCGATCAGGGGAATGGCAAACATGCATTCCAGGTAACGATGGCTGTCCCAATCCATCACCGCCACGGTGTCACCGGCCTTCACACCGGCGGCCGTCAGCACATTGGCCAGCCGCGCCACGCGCTCGATCAATGTCGGATAGCTGTAGCGCAACTGGTCACGGTAAATGATCTCGCGGGTTTTCTCGTAACGGGCGCCGGACATCAGCAGCCGTTTGATCAGCAATGGATACTGGTAGGCCCCATCGGCCGGGGGAATGACGCGAGTCTGCAACATATGAATCCCTTTTCTGGCTGCACGGTGTTGGCGTAGAGATTTGTACTCTAGAACCCTTATACGCCAGCCAAATCAGCCAAAGGAATGATTTGCAGAGCCGTACAAATGCTAGCTTTGCGCCAGCATTTGCCGGTTTTCGTCATTGATCAGGCCGTTTGTCCTACAGCTGCCTCAGAAGGTGTCCGTGGGAAAACCACTGCTGCGAGGAAGGTCAACGCGCCGAATCCTGCGAGAATCAAGTAAAGGCCTACAAAACCATGGCGCGGTTCGACATAGGAAATCAGCGGAATCGCTGTCGCACTGGCACCGAACGACAAACAGTAACGCAAGGCGAACACCCGCGATTGCCACTGTGGCGCAACGAAGTTGGCGACCATTGCATCGTTGACCGTGACCTGACCGAACACCACGAACATGAACGCCGCACCGAGGGCAATCACCGCCCAGCCATCGGCGTAAGCCAGCGCAAACAGCAGCGGCGCCTGGCACAGCGTCAACACAATGAACGGCCATTTCAGGCTGAGCCGGTGCAAAACCCGGCCGATGCTCAACTGCGCGACCGCCCCGAAGGCATACGCCAGGCTGACCACCACACCGAGGATTTGCGGGGAGGCGAACAGCTCATGCAAACGCTCCTGAAACAGTTTCGGATAGGTCATGGTGGTGGCGTTGAACACCACACCGCCGGTGGCTGTGGCCAGCGCCAGCACGGCGAAGACCATGACCATCGAAATGCGCTGCCCTGCGGCGCCCTTCAATGGCGTGTGCGCACGCTTGGGGATCGGTTCCTCACGCACCTGCAAGGCGAAGCCGACACCCAGAACAATCGCCACCGCACCGGGTATGAGGAATGCCGAGCGCCAGCCGAACTGCGCCACCAGCAACCCGGTAATCAGCGCCGAAAACGCTACGCCGAGGTTGCCCCACATGCCGTTGATGCCGATTTCGCGGCCACGGTTTTGTGCGTAGGCGACCAGCATTGCCGTGCCCACCGGGTGATAGATCGCGGCAAAAATGCCGATCAGGGTCAGGCCGATTACCAGCATCGTCGGGCTGTTGCTCAGGCCGGTGACAATCGCCGAGGCGCCGATGCCGAAGAAAAACACCAGCATCATTTGCCGCCGGCTCCAGTGATCGCCCAGCCAACCGGCCGGTAGCGAGCAAGCACCGAAAGCGATGAAGCCGCCCAGCGACAGGCCGATCAGCGCGGCATAGTCGAGACCAAAGGCCTGAGTCATGCCGAGCACGGCGGCGGGAAAAATCAGCATGAACATGTGATCGATCACATGGGCGGCGTTGATGTAGCGAATGACGTTTCTCGATTGATTCATGGCGGCACGCTTTACGTTGTTGTGTGCCGCTTATGCTAAGTTGGCCGGAAAGCGCATTCCTGCCAAGCAAGTCATTGAATCAGACATGTTGATCAGCCACTTTGAACACGGCCCGGTGAGCGCCTATCCCCGGGATTATCTCGACGGCGCGCACCAGCCGCTGCATGTGCATCGCGAGGCGCAATTGCTGTACGCGGCCAGCGGCATCATGCGCGTGGTCACGGCGTCGGGCGCATGGGTGATTCCGCCGAGCCGCGCGGTGTGGATACCGCCGCAAGTGGCGCATGAGATTTTCATGAGTGGCGACGTGCAGATGCGCTCGCTGTTCATCGCTCCCGAGCGGTCGCCGGCCAGCCTGAAGCAGTGTTGTGTGCTGGCAGTGACGCCGCTGCTGCGCGAGCTGATTCTGCGCGCCGTGCAAGGCCCGCCGCATGCCGACAATCCGCTGATTCAGCAATTGATGCTGGAAGAACTGGCCAGCCTGGAAAACCTGCCGCTGCACATTCCGATGCCGACTGATCGACGCCTGCAGAATATTTGCCTGGCGCTGCTGCACACCCCCGATCATCCCAACACGCTGGAAGACTGGGCGCAGCAGGTCGGCGCCAGCTCTCGCACGTTGGCGCGGCTGTTCCAGCAACAGTTAACGATGAGTTTCAATGCCTGGCGCCAGCAATTGCGCCTGATGGAAGCCCTGCCCCGCCTGCTCGCCGGCGACAGTGTGCAGCGCGTGGCGCAGGATTTGGGCTACGCCAGCGCGCGGGCGTTCAGCGCGATGTTTCGCCGTTTGCTGGGCGAGAATCCCCGCGACTACCTCAACACCCTGAGCAAGCTCAGCCAACTCGTATAGGAGCCATGTAGGAGCTGCCGAAGGCTGCGATCTTTTGATCTTTTTTTTGAGGACCAAGATCAAAAGATCGCAGCCTTCGGCAGCTCCTACACCAGCCAGGCACAATTTCTGTAGGAACTGCCGAGTGCAACGAGGCTGCGATCTTTCAAGATCAACAGATCGCAGCCTGCGGCAGCTCCTACAGGGAAGATCAGTGCATTTCGGTGAAGGCGATTTTCACGCCGAGAGCGATCAACACCGCGCCCATGGTGCGGTCGAACCAGTGACCCATGCGAGCAAAACCGGCGCGTACGCGCTGCTGGCTGAACAGCATCGCCACCAGGCAGAACCAGATCGCGGTCGCCACGGCGAGATAAACGCCATAACCGGCCTGCACCGACAGCGGCGTGTGCGGGTTGATCACCACGGTGAACAGCGACAGGAAGAACAACGTCGCTTTCGGGTTCAGACCATTGGTGACGAAGCCCGAAGTGAAGGCGCCGCGAGCTGTGCGCACGCCGGCCTCTTTGTGCAGATCATCAGTAACGGTTTTCGCCGGTTGCGCGCGCAAGGCCTTGAAGCCGATGTACAGCAAATATGCGGCGGCCGCCCATTTCAAGGCGTTGAACAGAACGATCGACTGCGACACGATCAGACCGATACCCAGCAGCGAATAACCAACGTGGAGGAAAATCGCCGTACCGACACCCAAGGCAGTCCAGGTACCGGCGCGACGTCCGTGGGTCACGCTTTCGCGCACCACCACGGCAAAGTCCGGGCCGGGGCTGGCGACGGCCAGCAGGTGGATCAGTGCAACGGTCAAGAACTCGGTCCAGTACATGGGGGCTCCTCTGGGGCAGCTTGCTCAATAAAAAATCTGTAGGAAACGCAGCACTTGTGGTGAGGGGATTTATCCCCGTTCGGCTGCGCAGCAGTCGTAAACCCGGCGAACGCGATTGAGCAGATACACCGAGGTGAATGGTTTTAGGGCTGCTTCGCAACCCAACGGGGATAAATCCCCTCGCCACAGGGACATATATCCGCGGCGGGCTCTGCGTAACGATTTGTTTCATCTGGTAGGCTCGGCAGATTACGCCCAACGCTCAAAGCCTAAAAGGTACAGTTGATGACGAACACGCGCCGCGCGGTTTTCCTTGATCACCCTTCGCTCGACCTCGGCGACCTCGACCTCAGCCCGTTGCGCGAGTGTTTCAGCGATCTGCAACTGTTCACCCAGACCTTGCCCGAGCAAGTCAGCGAACGTCTGCAAGGCGCTACCGTCGCCATCTCCAACAAGGTTCTGATCGACGCCGCCGCCATGGCCGCCAACCCCGATCTGAAGCTGATTCTGATTGCCGCCACCGGCACCAACAACGTCGATCTCGCCGCCGCACGCGCCCACGGCATCACCGTATGCAACTGCCAGGGTTACGGCACGCCATCGGTGGCGCAACACACGATCATGCTGCTGCTCAATCTCGCCACGCGCCTGGCCGATTACCAGAAAGCCGTCGGCGCAGGTCGCTGGCAGCAGGCGAAACAGTTCTGTCTGCTCGACTATCCGATCGTTGAACTACAAGGCAAAACCCTCGGTTTGCTCGGTCATGGCGAACTCGGCGGTGCCGTGGCGCGACTGGCCGAAGCCTTCGGCATGCGCGTACTGCTCGGGCAAATTCCCGGACGCCCTGCCCGCCCGGATCGCTTGCCGCTGGATGAATTGCTGCCGCAAGTTGACGCCCTCACCCTGCACTGCCCGCTCAACGAACACACTCGCCACTTCATCGGTGCGCGCGAGCTGGCGTCGATGAAACCCGGCGCGTTCGTGGTCAACACCGCGCGTGGCGGCCTGATCGATGAGCAGGCGCTGGCCGATGCCCTGCGCAACGGTCACCTCGGCGGCGCGGCCACCGATGTGCTGAGTGTCGAGCCACCGACTCAAGGCAATCCGCTACTGGCCGCCGACATCCCGCGCCTCATCGTAACGCCGCACAACGCCTGGGGCAGCGTCGAAGCGCGGCAGCGCATCGTCGGCCAATTGACCGAAAACGCTCAGGCGTTCTTCAGCGCTAAGGCGCTGCGGGTCGTCAGTTGATAAACTGCGGCACTTTTTTTTGAGGAGCAGTTATGGATCCGCGCAGTGAAGTACTGCTTCGTCAGCCCGAGTTGTTTCAAGGATCGTTGTTGCTCGCCGGTTTGCCCGCCGATGATTTGCTCGGGCGCTTGCCCAATGCGTTCGGCTGGTGCTGGCATGCCGGCGATCAAGCGGCGCTGGACGCCCGTTTCGAAGGTCGCAGCCATTTCGGCGTGAATGTCCCGGGGCGTGAGTTCGACAGCGCGGTGGTGTTCTTGCCCAAGTCCAAGGACCTGACCGATTACATCCTCAATGCCGTGGCTTCGCGTCTGGCTGGGCGCGAAGTGTTTCTGGTCGGGGAAAAGCGCAGCGGCATCGAAGGCGCCTCCAAACAGCTCAACCCGTTCGGCAAGCCACGCAAGCTCGACAGCGCGCGGCACTGCCAACTCTGGCAAGTGACCGTGGCCAACGCCCCTGAAGCGAAATCCCTGGAAAGCCTGGCGCAGACTTATGAATTGCCACTGGCTGAAGGCCCGTTGAAAGTCATCAGCCTGCCGGGCGTGTTCAGCCACGGCCGACTGGATCGCGGCAGCGCTTTGTTGCTGGAGCATCTGGACAAGTTGCCGAGCGGCCATCTGCTCGATTTCGGTTGCGGTGCCGGTGTGTTGGGCGCTGCGGTCAAACGTCGCTATCCGCACAATCAGGTGACGTTACTCGACGTCGATGCGTTTGCTGCTGCCAGCAGTCGCTTGACCTTGGCCGCCAACGGTCTGGAAGCCGAGGTGCTGACCGGTGACGGTATCGATGCGGCGCCGATGGGGCTGAACGCGATTCTGAGCAACCCGCCGTTCCATGTCGGCGTGCACACCGATTATTTCGCTACCGAGAACTTGCTGCGAAAAGCGGCCAAACATCTGAAAAACGGCGGCGAACTGCGCTTGGTCGCCAACAGCTTTCTGAAGTATCAACCGCTGATCGAGGAGCATCTGGGCGTGTGTGCGATCAAGGCCGAAGGCAATGGTTTCCGCATCTACCGGGCCAAGCGCGGCTAGAACTTCTTTCAAAAAAGAGGCTTGCTCAATCGGATTTGCCTAGGCAGAATCCGCTCCGTCCTAGGGGAGTAGTCTCCCACGAGCGCCAAGCTCGTCCGGCATACGTCAACATACTTGATCCTCAGATCATGGCGTATGCGACCCAAGCGTCCGCAGCAGACGGATCGCAGGGTTTGACAAGACCTATGACACGCACACCTTACCCGGGGCGGGAAGGCTGTACGTGTCATAGCCGTGTCGACCCGCCCCTTAGGAAAATCCTGATGCTGGACTCGTTACTCGTTCCCACCGCAATCGTTGCCTTGGCCGAAATCGGCGACAAGACGCAACTGCTCGCGCTGATTCTCGCCGCTCGCTTCCGCAAACCCTGGCCGATCATTGCCGGTATTGTCGCCGCGACCCTGGCCAACCACGCAGCAGCCGGTGCGGTCGGCGCCTGGTTCGGCAGTTTCTTCTCGGACTCGGTCCTGCACTGGATTCTCGCCGCAAGCTTCACGGCCACCGCGCTGTGGACACTGGTCCCGGACAAAATGGACGACGATGAAACCAGCACCGCACGCAAGTTCGGGCCGTTCCTGACCACGCTGATCGCGTTTTTCCTGGCTGAAATGGGTGACAAGACTCAGGTCGCGACGGTGATGCTCGCCGCGCAATACCCGGAGCTGTGGCTGGTAATTATCGGGACGACGGCGGGCATGTTGATTGCCAACGTGCCGGTGGTGTTGGCGGGTAATTTTGCTGCCGACAAATTGCCGCTGACCTTGATCCGTCGCCTGGCGGCTTCGGCGTTCATGATTCTGGCAATCGTGGCGGTGTACAAGGCGATGCAGAGCAGCGGCTGGATTTAACCCCCGTTTGCTGAACTGCCCAAAACCTGTGGTGAGGGGATTTATCCCCGATGGGGCGCGAAGCGCCCCCAAACCTGCTGCCTCAGAGTGTCAGACATAACGCATTTGCAGGTTTTGGGGCTGCTTCGCAGCCCATCGGGGATAAATCCCCTCGCCACAACAGCCCTCCCAACCTGAAGAATCGTTGCGTCCTTCGACTCTTAGGACTTCGGGGCTTGTTCGTACAGCGGCATTACCTTCGGAATCGCCGCCTGCAACGAAGCGATCCGGCTGGCCGACGCCGGGTGAGTGCTCATGAACTCCGGCGGCGAACCTTCCGAGGCCTTGCTCATCTTGTTCCACAAGGTGATCGCGGCGTTCGGGTTGTAGCCGGCACGAGCAGCCAGTTCCAGACCAATCAGGTCGGCTTCGTTCTCGTTGGCGCGGCTGTTCGGCAGGGTCATGCCGTAGTTGGCCACGGTGTCGGCCAGCGCCAGACTGTCCTGACCCAGACCAAGCAATGCGCCTGCGCCCTGCTTGGCCATTTCAATCCCGTACGCCTTGGACATCGCTTCACGACCGTGCTCGCGCAGGGCGTGGGCGATTTCATGGCCCATGACCGCGGCGATTTCATCGTCGGTGAGTTTCAGGCTGTCGATCAGCCCGGTGTAGAAAATGATCTTGCCGCCAGGCCCGCAGTTGGCGTTGAGTTCGTCACTCTTGATCAGATTGACTTCCCACTGCCATTGCGCCGCATCCGGGCGGAAGTTCGGCGCCTGGGCGATCAAACGGTTGGCAACCGCCTGAACCCGCTTGGCCTCAGGGCTGGTCTTGTCCAGCACACCTTTGCTGGACGCCTCGCCGACGGTCTTCTGATACGACTGGGCATACATCTGGTCGACCTCTTGCGAGGACAGCATGCTGAACATGTACTGCTTGCGCTCCACCCCCACGGCGCCGCCGCTGGTGGTGTTGACCGACTGACAACCGGCCAGCAACAGCGCTGCGCTCAGTGCACTTACAACCAATGTCTTGTTCATTCAAAAGCTCCCTGAAAACCTGTCGCGTATCCTAGGCGGGTAATTGTATCGGCGCCAGATACAACGGACGTGTTGTAGCGACTTTCAGACATTTCCCACCGCGGCTGTCGTAAAAAATTCACACCACCGACCAGCCCACAACAACTGCGGCACGCAGTGATCCATTTGCGACATGCCCTGCCAATTCCACCCTGCCACGCTAATGGCGCCCTGCCCGCTGCCGATACATCACCGCAGACGTCCTCTTGCGTGCGGAGCTCCCATGAAGTTCAAGTCGATCCAGTTTTCCGTCGCCGCCCTGGCCGGCGCCATTGTGCTCAGCGTGGTGGCGGCGCTGGTGCTGTATGCGCTGTTTGCCGGCGCCCGCACCCAGGAGATGGTGCAGCAGCGCACCCAGGCGCAGTTCGAGCAAGTCATCGAACAACGCCTGAGCGCACTGGCGCAAACCCAGGTCAGCCAGATCCAGCGCGAGCTCGAAGCACCGCTGCTGATTGCCGGCGGCCTGGTACGGGTCAACGCCCTGCTCGGCACGCCGGGCGCCGATGGTCAGCCGCGCCTGAATGTCAGCCGCGAACAACTGATCAGCCTGATCAAAGAGAACGTCGAAAAGAACCCGAAGATCCTCGGCACCTACATCGGCTGGGAGAAAAACGCCCTCGATCACAATGACGCGGCTTACGTCGGCACCGGCGTGGTCGGCATCGATGCGGCCAACGGGCGCTTTCTGCCATGGTGGTTCCGCAATGACGATGGCACGCTGGGCCTGGACAAACTGGCCGACGTCGATGACCAGAAAGTCCTCTCCACCGGCGTGCGCGCCAGCGAGTACTACCTGTGCTCGAAAGAGAGCAAAAAGTCCTGCGTGATCGATCCGGCACCGTACAAGGTCGGCGACAAGATCGTCATGCTCGCCTCCTTCATTGAACCGATCATGCTCAACGGCACCTTCCAGGGTATCGTCGGCGCCGACCTGTCGGTGAACTTCATTCAGGAAATGCTCCTCGGCGCGAACCAGAAGCTCTACAGCGGCGCCGGTGAAATGGCCTTGGTCGGCGGCAATGGCCGGATCGTTGCCTACACCAAGGACCCGAGCAAATTCGGCGAGAAAATCAGCGACATCCTCGACGCCGAGCAAACGGCCAACATGGCCAATCTCAAGAGCGGCGAAGTGACTTACTCGGTCAACAAGGACAAGGGCCGCATTGAGCTTTACCTGCCGTTCGGCATCGGCCAGACCAACGCGCGCTGGACACTGATGCTGCAATTGCCGCTTAACGCGGTGATGGCCGATCTGCAGAAACTGCAGGGCGACCTCGATGCGCAACGCAAGTCCGACACCTTCGGCATGGCCATGGTCGGTCTGCTGATCGCCGGCCTTGGCCTGCTGGTGATCTGGCTGGTCGGCCACGGCATTGCCCGGCCGTTGAAGCAGATGGTCGCGATGCTCAACGACATCGCTCAGGGTGAAGGTGACCTGACCCGCCGCTTGAGCAGTGATCGCAGCGATGAACTCGGTTCGATCGCCAAGGGCTTCAACACCTTCCTGGCCAAATTGCAGGCGATGATCACGCAGGTGGTGACGTCGGTGCAAAGCGTCAGCGATTCCTCGGAGCACACCGCCGACATCGCGATTCGCACCAACATCGGCATCCAGAAACAAATGGCCGAGATCGATCAGGTCGCCACCGCCGTGCAGGAAATGACCGCCACCGCGCAGGACGTTGCGCGCAATGCGACGCAGGCTGCACAAGCCGCCAGCCATGCCGATCAAGCGGCCAGTCAGGGCATGCAGATCGTCCGCGACACGTCCAATTCGATCGGCGTGCTGGCGCTGGAAATCGGCAAAGCCGTGGGCGTGGTACAGACGCTGGCGAAGGACAGCGAGAACATCAACGCGATCCTCACAGCGATTCGCGGGATCGCCGAGCAGACCAATTTGCTCGCGCTGAACGCGGCGATTGAAGCGGCACGTGCCGGCGAGCAAGGTCGCGGTTTCGCGGTGGTGGCGGATGAGGTGCGCAATCTGGCGCAGAAGACGCAGAAGGCCACCGAAGAAATCCAGAGCATGATCCAGCAACTGCAACAGGGCACCCGCGACGTGGTACGGGTCATGGAAGACAGTCAGAACCGCACCGACGAAAGCGTGCAGCACGCGGCGAAAGCGGCCGAGGCGCTGGAGACGATTACCCAGGCGGTGTCGGTGATCAACGACTGAACACGCAGATTGCCAGTGCGGCGGAAGAGCAGAGCGCGGTGGCGGATGACATCAATCGCAACGTGATCAACATTGGACAGGTGGCCAATGAGGTCGCGGGCGGTGCGGATGAGTCGAGTTCGGCGAGTGCCGATTTGACCAAGTTGGCGGAACAGCAGCGGCGGTTGATCAATCAGTTCAAGGTTTAAGGGCAAGATCAAAAGATCGCAGCCTTCGGCAGCTCCTACAGAGGCTGCGATCTTTTCGCTTTCAAATTAACCCGGGGTCAGGCACTCCGGGCCATTGAGTTTGGGATCATTGATCAGGTTCGCCAACACCCGCTCACGCAATGCGACCGGTTCGCTGGCCAGCAACCCTTGCAACACATGCAACGGCGTTTGCGGATCGAGCCATGCCGCCTGCCCTGCCTCATCAAGAATCAACGGCCGGCGTTGACTCGACGCCGGCTGAGTAATCACCGCCGTACTCAACCACACCTGTTCCTGCACCGGATACGCCTCCCAGATCGCCGCAAAAAACAGTGACGAACCCTCGCCCGGCGTCAGCCAGAACGGCCGCTTGCGCTGGGTCCCGCGCCATTCGTAAAACCCGTTCGCCGGCAGCAGGCAGCGACGCTGGCGCAGCGCCTCACGAAACATCGGTTGTTCGGCCACGGTTTCCGCGCGGGCATGCGCCGGGGTTTTCGACAGATCGGTCAGCCACGGCGGCGTCAGCCCCCAACGCGCGCGGGCCAGGGTGCGCTCGCCGTCTTCACCAGCACGCAGCATCAACACCGAATCATTGGGGGAAATATTCCACTGCGCCTGCTGATCGGCGGGAAAACCTGGCAGGGCCGCGAAATCGCGGTTCCAGCGAAACAGGGCATAACGTCCACACATGGGGCAACACGACTCTGAAGTAAAACGAAGCTCAGCCTAACAGACCAGCGTCCCGGGGAAGCTCTCCGGTTCATCGCCGGGCAGCGGCAGCGCGGCATTGTACGCGGTGATCAACTCGCGGGCGTATTCGGCCTGGTCGTTATCGACGGACAGCGCCAACAACCCGAAGATCGGCAATTCGCCCGTACCACCGAGCAAATCGCGGCCAACCAGATGCGCCTCGATGCCTTCGCTGGCAAGCATGCCCTTGAGCATTTCGCCTTCCATCAGGTTTTCCGGCTCGTAGATTCGCTGCATGGGCGCGCCTCACTCGTTTTCGCTGAAGACTTCCAGAAACCAGTCCTCTTCGTGTACCTGCAAGACAAACGTGATTGGCCGGCAACACACCTGACAATCTTCGATATAGGTCTGATCGCCACCGGACAGGTCCACTGACGTCTCGACCGTTTCCCCACAATAAGGACATTCGTATTCAGCAGGTTCCAGCATCGCGGTCTCCCAAGTGACTTGTGCGTATAATCGCCGGTCTATTTGCAGGGCTATTTTTGTCTGGCTACCTTTTCAGACCGTGCCCCGTTGGTTTTCGATCAAAACCTTTACTTACCCTAGCCGTTTCCAACAAGAGAGCATGATGGGCGAATTCGATGCCATCCGACCTTACGACGACAGCGAAGTACCTGTGGTACTGGCAAGACTGCTCGGCGACAAGGCGTTTCTAGATATCCTCACCCACTTCCGCTTCCCGCGTTTTGCCGGTGCCTTCGGCTGGATGCTCAAACCACTTATAGCCCATCGGCTGCGTCGTGAGTTCGCCGACGTGACCTCGGTGGCGACGTTGCAGGACAAGGTCGAGTCCTACGTCGACCACACCATCGAGCGCGCCACCGACGGCGTGACCTACACCGGTGTCGAGCAATTCAAGTCGGGCAGCGCCTATCTGTTCATCGCCAACCACCGCGATATCGTCATGGACCCGGCCTTCGTCAACTACGCCGTGTACCACGCCGGCCTGCCGACGCCGCGCATTGCGATTGGCGACAACCTGCTGCAGAAGCCGTTTGTCAGCGACCTGATGCGCTTGAACAAGAGTTTTATCGTCCACCGTTCGATCACCGGCCGTCGCGAGAAAATGGCCGCGTATCAGCTGTTGTCGGCGTACATCAACCACTCGATCCGCAACGATTGCGCCTCGATCTGGATCGCGCAGGCTGAAGGTCGGGCGAAGGACGGCGATGACCGCACCGAGTCGGCGATCCTCAAGATGTTCCACATGAGCCGCAAGGACGAGCCGTTCGGCGAAGTGATCCAGTCGCTGAATCTGACGCCGGTGTCGATCAGCTACGAGTACGACCCGTGCGACCAGGCCAAGGCTCGTGAGCTCTATATCCGCGCCACCACCGGCACCTACGCAAAAGCGCCGGGCGAAGATGACGTGAGCATCGCCAAGGGCATCACCGGCTACAAGGGCCGGGTGCACGTGAACTTCGCACCGCCAATCACCGAGCTGTTCGAAGACACCAAGCAATTGGCAGTCGAGATGGACAAGCAGATTCTTGGCGGCTACCGGTTATTCCCGGTGCATTACCTGGCGTATGCACAGTGGGCCGATGCTGATGCGCAATTGAATGTGCCGAAGGCTGCCGAAGTGTTCCCGGCCGATGAACTGGCCAAGGCCCAGGAAGAATGGCAAAGCCGGCTGGGCGCGTGCCCTGCAGAGCACCGTCCGTATCTGGTGCTGCAATATGCGACGCCGGTGCGCAATCAGTACCGGGTGAAGGCTGGGTTGCCGCTTTAATCAACAGCGCTGAGCAATTGTGGCGAGGGGATTTATCCCCGCTGGACTGCGCAGCAGGCCCTGTTTTTTTCAGGTAAAAACTGGGGGCGCTGCGCGCCCCAACGGGGATAAATCCCCTCGCCACAGGTTTTGCATCAGATTCAGTAACGGGTGCTGATCCAGGAAACGATCAGGGCCAGAGCGAGGCAGGCGAAACCGAAACGATAGAAAAACCGGTTCATGCGCAACGTCGCCCAGTCCAGCATCGGCTCGGCATTCGGCTGCGCGTTGCGCTGAGCGGCGATGCTGGCCATCGCGCGCTGTTCGCGGCGGCGCGTTGCGTGCAACAGCCAACTGCCGGGAAACGCCAACAGCAGCGCCAGCAGGTTGATCAATTTGGCGGGATGGGCGGTAAACAGCGTCATCAAGTGCAGCGACATCACAGACCTCTATCTAAACCGGTATGACAGGCGCCAGATCGACGACCGCGGCGCGGATTCTACCGAAACCCGAGTGCCCTGCCCCAGCGTTTGCGACAAATTACATGACAATCGACCGATGGCTGTCCTGTGTCACGGCATCGTCATGTGGATGTAGCACCCTGCGCGCCTCGAAACGCACATGGAACGCGACATGCTTCACGCTGAAAACCAGGACCGTCTCTACCTCATCACCCCTTACGACGAACAACAAAGCCTCGTTGGCAGCCTTGCCTTCAATGTTCAGGATCGCCACTGGCTGGTGTATTGCGCCCTCGGCGGGCATCAACATGCCGATTTACCCGAGACCGACCTGCTGACCGGCGTCAGCGTCCTCGACTTCTACTCCCAGGCCGCCTGAATGAAATCCCCCATGTAGGAGCTGCCGAAGGCTGCGATCTTTTGATGTTGGTTTTAAGATCAAAAGATCGC
>NZ_AKJD01000126.1 GCF_000282515.1 Pseudomonas sp. GM80 | reverse complement strand
GCTGCGATCTTTTGATCTTGTTGTTAAAAGACAGATCAAAAGATCGCAGCCTGCGGCAGCTCCTACAGGGTTGTGTTTCAGTGGGGGTCAGGAGAGGAAACCACCGTCGACATTCAGCGCAACGCCGGTGGTGTAGCTCGACGCATCACTGGCCAGGTACAACACCGCACCGGCCATTTCGCTTGGATCGGCCACGCGCTTGAGCGGGATCTGCGTCAGTGCCTGCTTGAGGATCGCATCGTTCTTCACCAGCGCCGAGGCGAATTTGGTGTCGGTCAGGCCCGGCAGCAGGGCGTTGCAGCGAATGCCGAACTGCGCGCATTCCTTGGCGAAGACCTTGGTCATGTTGATCACCGCCGCCTTGGTCACCGAGTAGATGCCCTGGAAGATTCCCGGCGAGATACCGTTGATCGAGGCGACGTTGATGATGCTGCCACCACCGTTTTCACGCATCAGCTTGCCGGCTTCCACCGACATGAAGAAATAGCCGCGAATGTTCACGTCAACAGTCTTCTGGAAGGCGCCCAGATCAGTGTCGAGCACGTTGCAGAATTGCGGGTTGGTCGCAGCGTTGTTGACCAGAATATCGAGGCGGCCGAACTGTTCCTTGATCCCGGCGAACACCTGGGCAATCTGCTCCATTTCACCGATATGGCAGGCCACCGCAGTGGCTTTGCCGCCAGCGGCGATGATCGCGTCGGCGACGTGCTGGCAGCCGTCGAGTTTGCGGCTCGAAACGATTACGTGGGCGCCTTGCTGGGCCAACAGTTTGGCGATGGCTTCACCGATGCCACGGCTGGCGCCGGAAACGAAAGCGATTTTACCGTCGAGGTCGAACAACTGAGTCTTGGACATAAGGGTTCCTGGTTGTGGGCCGTCAGAGGCTCGATTTCGCCATGACCTGCAGGCTCATCTGCTCCAGCAGTTTGTTCATGTGAATGAACTGCGCGAAGCGTTTGTCCTGGGTCTGGCCGTGGTAGAAGCGGTAGTAGATCTGCTGCACGATGCCGGCCAGGCGGAACAGGCCGTAGGTGTAGTAGAAGTCGAAATTGTCGATCTGGATGCCCGAGCGTTCGGCGTAATAATCGACGAACTCACGGCGGGTGAGCATGCCTGGCGCGTGGCTCGGCTGGCGGCGCATCAGTTGCACCGGTGCTGGGTCATCGGCCTGAATCCAATAGGCGAGAGTATTGCCCAGGTCCATCAGCGGATCGCCGAGGGTGGTCAGTTCCCAATCGAGCACGCCGATGATCTGCATCGGGTTGTGCGGGTCGAGGATGACGTTGTCGAAGCGGTAGTCGTTATGGACGATGCTCGAGGTCGGATGGTCGGCCGGCATCTTGTCGTTGAGCCAGGTTTTCACCGCCTCCCAGTGCGGTGCGTCCGGGGTCAGGGCTTTTTCGTAGCGCTCGCTCCAGCCTTTGATCTGGCGGGCGACGTAGCCTTCTGGTTTGCCCAGGTCGCCAAGACCGCAGGCGTTGTAATCGACGCGGTGCAGCTCGACAAAACGGTCGATGAAGCTTTTGCACAGCGTTTCGGTTTTTGCCGAATCGAGGCCCAGTTCCGGCGGCAGCTCCGAGCGCAGGATGATCCCTTTGACCCGTTCCATCACGTAGAACTCGGCGCCAATCACCGACTCATCGGTGCAATGCACATAGGCTTTCGGGCAATACGGGAAGCCATCGCGCAGCTGATTGAGAATGCGGAATTCGCGGCCCATGTCGTGGGCGGACTTGGCCTTGTGGCCGAACGGCGGACGGCGCAGGACGAATTCCTGCTCCGGGTATTCCAGCAGATAGGTCAGGTTCGACGCGCCGCCAGGAAACTGGCTGATCGCAGGCAAACCGCTCAGGCCCGGAATGTGCGCCTTGAGGTACGGATCGATCAGGCTGGCATCGAGTTCTTCGCCAGAGCGGATACGGGTGGACTGGTCAGTAAGCGCCATGCTTATCCCTTCTGCTTATTTTGGAGGCCAGACATCATTGGCTAATCTAATGGCGCGCACGGGTGGTCACAAGCGCGGGGCGGTCTTATAGGTTAGCGTGTTGCCGGATAATCACCTTGGGGAATGTGCGCGAACGGCCAGCGCAGACTAAGGTTTAGCGGGTATGCCATGGGCAAAAAAGGAGCTGTGAAATGGGCTGTCCGCAAGTCTGTGCCACGGCCACGTTGCAATGCAGCTTCGGCGCCGCGCCGTCAATGCTCAACGTGCTGCCGGTCAACCGCACGCTGACCGGCGGGATGCCGGCGGCGAACATCATGGATCACATTCCGCTGGTCAACATCCTGCCGTTCGGTGTGTGCATGAGCATGGCCAATCCAATGGTGGCCGCCGCCACAGCTGCCGCGCTGGGTGTGTTGACGCCGATGCCGTGCATTCCGGCGACGGCCACGCCATGGATTCCCGGTGGCGCGCCGACCTTGCTGCTGGGCGGGATGCCGGCGATCGATGCCAACAGCACGCTGATGTGCAACTGGGCCGGGGTGATCAAAATCGCAATGCCAGGGCAAATGCAGATGCTCATCCCCTGACCCCCCTGGACCCCTGTAGGAGCTGCCGAAGGCTGCGATCTTTTGATGTTGCTTTTATAAAAACAAGATCAAAAGATCGCAGCCTTCGGCAGCTCCTACAGGGGGTGGTGACCAACAAACTCTGTGGGAGCGGGCTTGCCCGCGATGAGGCCAGTCCATACGGTCGGAAAACCTCAGGCCTGCTGCGGATCCGCCCACTGCCGATACCACCAGCGCACCCGCGAAATCGGCTTGCCATCCGCCCCCAACGGCCGCCCATCCTCGGCAAATCCTTGCTCTGGCTCCAGCAACTGGCCATTCACATAGCGCGCTTCCAGCGCCGGTTTGCCATTGGCATGAAAGCGCTGATAACGCCCTTCACGCACGCCCTCGCGGTAAAACTCCGCCTCCGCTACTTGACCATCGGGGAAGTAATTGAACGCCTCGCCATGCAGCAATCCTCGCCGATAGGTCGCCTTGCGCTGTAAAAAACCCTCGGGTGCGTAAAAACTCGCGACCCCTTGCAGCTTGTCGCGCACAAACGGCATCTGCGCCGAGACCTTGCCGTTCGGGTGATAAAGCAGCGACAGGCCCTGCAGTTCACCCTGGCTGTAATGCAGATCGGCCTGTTTGCGTCCGTCATCCTTGATGTTCAGCGCACCGTCAAGTTGACCGTCCTGCAGACGCCCCTTGAGCTGCTTGTCATCCTGCTGCAGATCCAGCGGTGTGATCGCCATGGCTTCTCCTAGTCAGTTGACCTGCACCAGCCCGCCCTTGATGGTCAGCATGCCGCCGCCATCGACCGTCTGCGAGGCGGCGCCCTTGTTGGTCAGGCTGATCCCGGCGTCATTGGTCAGTGTAGTGCCGGCCTTGTTGTCCAGCGAAGTGCCGGCCTGATTGGTCAAGGCAGTGCCGGCCTTGTGCGTGATCGAGGTGCTGGCCGATGTCGCCAGGTCGGCGCCGCTCTTGATCGTGAATCTGCCGCCGCTTTGCAGGGTGAGGGTGCCGCTGACCTTGATGGTCAGATTGCCGTCCACCGTCAGGCTGTAATCGCCGGTGACCTTGTCGGTGTAATTGCCGCCGGTGCTGTGGTTCTGGTCGGCGCCGACTTTTACCGTGCGAGTATCCTTCACATCGAGGCTGTCGCTGCCGGTCTGGATGGTGACGCTGCGTTTGCCTTTCTCCAGCGTCACGGTCTCGTCGCCGTCCTTCACCGTGCGGGTGCGGGCGTTTTGTACGGTGAGGGTTTCGTCATGGCCGACCGTAGCGGTGGTGTCGTTGAGCACGTTGATCTTCAGGTCTTTCTGCGCCTGCAAGAACACCTCTTCAGCGTCCTTCTTGTCCTCGAAGCGCAACTCGTTGAAGCCGCCGCCACCCTTGGACGACTGGGTCTTGATCCCCGATTGCGTCTGATTGGCCGGCAATGCGTAGGGCAGGGCGTTGTCGCCGTTGTAGACGCACCCGGTGACCAGCGGACGATCCGGATCGCCGTCGATAAACGTCACGATGACTTCCTGGCCGATGCGCGGAATGAACTGCATGCCGAAGCCCTTGCCACTCCACGGCAACACCACACGCACCCAGCAGGAACTGGTTTCGTCATTCTTGCCGTCGCGATCCCATGGGAACTGCAACTTGATACGGCCGTATTCATCGGTCCAGATTTCTTCGCCGGACTTGCCGACGACGATGGCGGTTTGCGGGTGCATGCGCGGTTTCGGTGTCATCCGTTGCGGGCGAAACGGCGTGGCTTTGGGGATGGCCTCGAAGCGATTGCGATAGCTTTCATGGCTGGCGTCATGGGTCACACGCGTGACGATCCAATCGATATTCAGGCTCGCATCGTCGTGACCGTCGAGGGTGAACCAGTGCCCCGGAATCAGCCAGCGACAGTCGCTCTCGCCGACAAAACGTTTCTCTTCACTGCGCAAGCCGTCAACGCGCTGTTTAGTCAGCGCATCGCCCTGAGCCTTGGCGTTGTAACCACCCGGATGTTCATAGATGGACAGCGGCCCGGCCACCGCTTCGGCCTGCCCGTAAAGTGATGTGGTCGGCGTGGTGAACTCATAATCGGTCGCCCGATACACCCCGGCCACCGCCTGCAAACAGACTTGCCCTGAGCGGATGCCGTGCAACTCGCGCTGCCCCAGTCCTTGCCCCAGGTAGCTGATCTTCGGCCCGTTGGGGATCTGCACGAAGGCGTCATTGCTGTCGCCGAGCACCAGTGTGTGCTTGCCGGCGTCGTGGGTGAAAAACCAGAAGATGCCATCCTCTTCCAGCAGCCGCGAGACAAAAGCGAAATCGGTTTCGCCGTACTGCACGCAGTATTCGCGGGGGGTGTAGCTGCCGGTCAGCGAGAGTTTGAAATCGCTGAAACCGTGGGCCTTGAAGATCGTGGTGACGATGTCCGAGGTGGCGAGGTTCTGGAACACGCGATTGTTGCTGGCGAGGGTCAGCCACCAGAGCCACGGGCGCAGGATTAATTGATAGCGCTCGGCGGTGGCGTCGGCGGGGAGTTGACGTATCTCGGCGACCAGCGCGTCGAACGGGCGCAATTGCGCGTCGTTGTGCAGGGTGGTGGTGACGTGCGTGGCGATTGCGGTTGTCAGGGTAAGGGAGGTGCCGTCGTTGAGGCCGTTGAGGATTTGCGAACCGAGCGAGTTGAGCGTTTCGTCGCCGCGTAGTAATTCAGGGTAAAGCGCCGACAACGAGGGGGCGATCAGGGAGAGCGTGGTGTTGCTGTCGGTCGTGCGGGGCATGGATTAATCCTTGATTGTCTCTTGAATTTATTTTTTCTAGTAATCGTCCGGTTCTGAGTCAGACAAGTCGGCCGTCATGTGTTTTCGAGTGATTACCTGAGCTGATGAGTAGGCGCTATGGATAATATTTGCTATTAAAGCTTCTTTGTTGATGAGCTGCCCGAGCAACTGAGGGGCATTCCAGCCGGCGTCCATTACACCATGGCGTCCGCGGGTTGTTGGTAGAAATAACTTTCGATCACAGTTTCTATAAAGATACAAAAAGGCTGCGCATTTTGAGCAGCACAGTAACGATACGCCTATATAGATCGGCGTCGTTTTTATGTCTGACTCAGCGGGTGCATTCTTTCGTGTTTTCCACTCCAAGTGCTCGAGCACTCGAAGTTCAGCATGTACATTTTTATCGTTTGTGTTTATGACCTCGAATCTACCTTCGAGCAACGCAGTCATGGCCCTTTTGTCGGGGCGATTCAGTTTTGCGAGATCTCTTGCTTTCATGAAGTTTTTCAGTGTTAAAGTGTACTCTCCAACCAGGCGAGCTTTATGAGAGGCCTTTGCCGCATCCTTGTCTTCGATATGTATTTTTGCATGCTCGGTTTTAAAGAAAGCAAGAATGAGTTTTTTAAGTTCGTCGTTGGTTGAATCTGATTCTCCCTCGCAGTGATTTGTGCTGAAAATTATTGTCGGCGGTTCTTCCCAATAACTCGGGCTCCAACAAGCTGCTACGCAAACCTGCGTGCTCAAAGGGCCTGCAACCAGTAGACGACATATTCTGTCAAGATCACGATCATCTTTGTCCAGATTATTTTCCATTAGATATTCTCCGAGTTTGGCTTCAGGCATATCGGAGAATAATTGTTGAGAAAGATTGGTTCTTCTTGCTACCAATTCTTCATTTGCGTTTTTTTTGGAAGCGTTATAACGCCTGCCTCTGTCCTTTTGGCTGGTTTTTGCGGTGGGTAGTACGGGGGATGGGCAGTTGATTTCTTGATAGTTGTAGGGCACATTGAGGAAGTTGGTTGCATTGTTGTCTAAAGCCATCGTCGCCAATTGAAGTTCATTAATAGAGGCTTCGCTACAGGCTTTTTTGACTCTGGCTTTGAAACATTCGTCGCACATGGCAATTCCCTTTGTAAATGTTATCAGAATAAATTCGCTTTTTGATATTGTTGTATTGGCGTAACTTTGGATAAATCCCTTGGTGTACAAGGTTTTTTTCGTTTTCAACTGTACAAAAAATAAATCTTTCCCCTTTGGATTTCAGAATATGTTGGGATTAGCATTTCGTGCACCATTACAAGGAGGGCACAGCGGTCTGACATTAGTGATGTCATTACGCAGGATCTCGATCAAATCAAACTCCTTTGCCGCCGCTGTTATCCCCGTTGTAATGGGGAAGCTCACAGTTATTTTTCGGCTGATAGGGTTGTAGGTGTAATTTGCTTCGACGATTCTGCAATCGATCTGGTGAGGCGCTACAAGTATTTTGCCCTCATCAAAGACCTTCCAATTTGTACGCAAACCATCCCGCCCTAAGGGGCCACGACTATTTTTGTAATTCATCTGGCACGTGTTACCCACGAAAACGGGCAGCATTGAACCAAGGGTATAAAGGAAACTGCCGTTAAGTGAGGCTTGCGGGATTCTGTGATCTATTTGGGCGCAGTCCAGCGGTAGGGCTCTGGCTCCGCACTGACCTTCACACTTGAACGCATCCCAGTTGAACGTGGATTCAAATTGACGCTGACCCACAAAAGTCGCGACCGGCACCCCCAGTTTAGTCATGAGACCGCAGACGGCTTGCCAGTTGTTTCTCACCATCGTTTGGGTGTTGTCCCAATCCACACCTCCCATTGGTCCAATAAAGAAAATTGCAGGAATCATGATTGGTCTCCTTGGTTTCTCTGCCCCATTTGGGCATTTGATCGAGGGTTTTTGGATGTTATTCCAACACCCACTCCGCCAACTTCCCCGTCACCTGCGTCATCAACACATTCTCGACATCCCGCGCGCCCGCTGCGCTGCACTTGGCGAGCACCGCTTTCACAATCCCTGAATCAAACTCGAACTGTTTACCGGTCGCTGCCTTGTAGCGTCCGCGTAGTTTTTCGAGCTTGGCCAACACAATCCCTTCCAGCGTCGCCTCATCCAGTGGTCGATAAGCAACCACAGTCATGCGCGCCAGAAACGCCGGGCGGAAGGCTTGCAGGAGGACTTTGTGCAGCGCTTCGTTAAAGGCTTCGCTGCCGAGTTGCGCAACCGGCGTATCAAGTAAAAGCTCAGCGCCGACATTGCTGGTGGCGAGCATCACGGTGTTCTTGAAGTCCACCACCAAACCGGTGCCGTCCTCCATCAGGCCTTTGTCGAAAACGTTGTAAAACGCCTCCAGTACATCCGGGTGGGCCTTCTCGATTTCATCCAACAACACCACCGAATACGGTTTGCGCCGAACTGCTTCGGTGAGCACGCCGCCGCTGCCGTAACCGACATAACCGGGTGGGGCGCCTTTGAGTTGACTGACGGTGTGCGCCTCCTGATATTCCGACAGATTGATGCTGATCAGATTGCGTTCGCCGCCGTACAGGGCATCGGCCAAGGCATAGGCGGTTTCGGTTTTGCCGACACCGGTAGGGCCGACCAACAGGAACACACCCACCGGTTTCTGTGGATCGGTCAGTCCGGCGCGATAGGCCTGCAAGCGTTGCGCGATGGTATTGAGCGCGGTGCTTTGCCCCATCACCCGTTGGCCCATGCGCTGACCGAGGGTGCGCACTGCGTGGGCTTCGTCGGCGAGCATTTTGCCGACGGGGATGCCGGTCCAGCCGGCGATGACAGCGGCGACGGTTTTGGTGTCGACTTGCTCGGGCACCAGTGGATCGTCCTGGCGGATGGCATCCAGTCCAGCCTCAAGGCGCAGCAATTCGCCCGCGAGATGATCGATGCGACTGTCGGTGGCTTCATCGGGTTTATCGCTGTCGGCACGTTCGCTCAACGCCAGCAACTCGCGGCGGGTATCGAGCAGTTCGCGCACGGCCACGCGCTCTTCGCTCCAGCGGGTTTCCAGTTCGCGGATCGCTTGCACATTGGTTTTCGATTCATCTTCCAGCAGGGTGATGCGTTCCCTGTGATCCAGGCCGGTAGCCTGCTCGCGACGCAGACGTTCGACTTCATCCTTGAGGCTGTTTTGCCGGTGGCGCAGGCTTTCCAGAGGCGGCGGCACGTCGTGCTGGCCGAGGGCGACGCGGGCACACGCGGTGTCGAGCACGCTGATGGCTTTGTCCGGTAACTGGCGACCGGAAATGTAGCGATGCGAGAGTTTCACCGCTTCATGGATTGCGGCATCGAGCACCTGCACGCCATGGTGCTGTTCGAGTTTGGCGGCGACGCCACGGAGCATTTCCACGGCGGTTATTTCGTCGGGCTCCTCCACCTGCACCAGCTGAAAACGGCGGGCGAGGGCCGGGTCTTTCTCGAAGTATTTTTTATATTCCATCCATGTGGTGGCAGCGAGGGTGCGCAACTCGCCACGGGCCAGCGCCGGTTTCAGCAAGTTGGCCGCATCGCTGCCGCCCTCGGCACCGCCTGCGCCAATCAGCGTGTGGGCTTCGTCGATGAACAGAATGATCGGTTTGTCGGCATTGCGCACCGCGTCGATCACGCCTTTCAAGCGCTGTTCGAATTCGCCTTTGACCCCGGCGCCGGCCTGCAACAGGCCAAGGTCGAGCACGCGCAAACTCACTTCCTGCAACGACGGCGGTACGTCGCCAGCGGCGATACGCAGCGCCAGGCCTTCGACTACGGCGGTTTTACCAACGCCGGGTGCGCCGACCAGAATCGGATTGTTCTGCCGGCGCCGAAGAAGAATGTCGATGCACTGACGGATCTCGCCGTCGCGGCCAACAATGGGGTCGATGCGTCCGGCGTGGGCATCGGCGGTCAGATCCTGGGTGTATTGATCCAGCACGCTGTCTTGCCGTGGCGCAGGATTGCCAGACGACACTGAGCGTGGGCCGACATGTTCGCGCGAGTTTTCCGTCCACTCCAGCAGGTTGGCGCGCAGGGCTTCCTTGGGAATTCGCAGCAGCGACGACGCACTGTTGAGCAACAGACTGCGGCGCTCATCTCGATCAATCAGCGCCAGTAACAGCAGCCCCGAGCGGATGTTGTCGATCCCGAGCACACTGGCCTGCACCACCGCGTCTTCCAGCAATCCCAGCGTGTGCGCAGACAACGCCGGCGTGCGCGTGCTGCCAGCCTTGAACAGATCCAGCGCTTTGTTGATTTCCGCCGTCAGCGCATCCCGCTCAAGGCCAAAACGCGGCAGCAGAAAAGCAAAATCGCCACCCTCGATGTCGAGTAACTCCAACAGTAAATGCTCGATCTCGACAAAGTGATGCCCGCGTTGCAAGCAGCGCTGTGCGGCGCGTTCGAGGGCGCGGCGGTTGTCCGGGTTGAGGCGTCCGATCAGGCTGGCCAGTTCCATTTCAGGTGATCTCCAGCTGACGAAGACGGGTTTCGATGCGTTGCACCGCGAGACTGGCCTGACGCTGTATCCCGCCGTTCCAGCTCAGCAGCGCCGGGGCCTGGCGCCCGAGTTTCATCGGCCCGGCACCGCGTACCAGCAGCACCAGGGTGATGTCCAGGTCCGGGCCGAAGTACAACGCCGCCAGGCTGGCCAGCGCTGGATGCGCTTCGCCGTCCGGTAAAAATCGTCCAGCCAGCGTCGAGGGCAGCGGCCCCAGTGTCAGACGAATACCGGCATGTTCATCCCAGACCCGCGTGCCGGCGACGGCGCTGCGCCCCAGTTGCAGGTTGCGTCCACCGGCCTTTATCACGCTGCGGCTTGCTGATGGAATCTCGCGCCAGGCACCTTCGTAAGCGCTCAGTTCGACGGGCAGCGCAAACTGCTCGCGAACAATCGCTGCGAACCCGGCCAGTGAGCGGCGGCCATCGGCATACAGCGCAGTGCAGGCGAGCACCGCGCAATCGGCAATCGCCTGGCGTTCCTGCAGCGATTTGGGCAACAACCCGGTCAGCGCACGCAATTGCGCCTGCACCGGCGAAGCGCCCGGCGTTACAAACCCGAGGGCGATGCGGTGTTTGCGCATCACTTTGTAGAGCAGGCTGAGCAAGCGATGCTGGAACAGATCGAGGAACTCGGCCGGCGCGTGATCCTTGGCGCGCGCCCGTTGTTGCAGCCATTCCTGATAGGCGTAGGGCAGGGGGCCGTCCGGGCCACCGAGGCCGAACACGGGCGTGTCGAGGGTCAGCGGTTCACCCGGTTCTTCGCGCAGGGCTTCGATCTGGCTGGCGGCAAACATCGGCGTCAATGGCCCGCGCAGTTTCACCGCTTCGGCTTGAGGCGAAGTACCGCTGCCGAGGGAATCGGCTTGCGGCTGTTCGCGCTCCAGCAGCAACAATGCCTGCAACAACTCGAACGCCTGCGGATCGCGGCGCAGGCGCTGGCTCAGTGTCAGAGCGACAGGGGCATGCCGGCTTGGGGTTGCCATGCCTTGACCTCCTTGTCGGACTGCATCAGGACTGTGCGCACAAAGCGATTGGCCGTGGCGTACACCGAAAAGAACTGCGCCAGCACCGCGGAAAACAGCACCGCGCTGCTGCCGACAAAATGCTCTGGATCGAGTTGCAATTGCACCTCAAGCCCATTGCGCCAGCCGCGCCAGGCATCGACGCCGACATGGCCGATCACGCGTTCGCAACGCAGGCTCAGCAAGCCGTCGATCTGCCGCAACGCGCTGGCCTCATCGCGCAGGTTGTGCAGAAGCAGAATCTCTTTCAGGGCATCCAGCGCCTGTGGACCTTCAACCAGCGACAGGTGATTGAGGGTCAGCTGCGACACCAAGCGCCAGCGTGAATCGCCGTCCAGGCGCGGCAAACTTTGCGGGCTCGGCGGGTTGCGCAAACGCGCCCACGCGACCGGGCCGGGGCGCTCGAAACCCAACGGTGTACCCGCCGGTAAACTCTGCGCGAGGTGGCGGTTGGTGCAGAGCAGTTCGGCAGTCAGGCTGTACTCGGGCAGATCGGTTTGCGGCTCGAATCGGGTGTCGATCACGCTCACCAACAAGTCGCTGCCCAGTCGGTTGGGCGTCATGCCGTTGACCCGCCGCGCATGCCAGTACCGCTGTTGATCGCCGCCGCTGTGCTGACTGCCGTAGTAGGCGGGCAGCCTTTGCACGCCGGCACTGGAGCTGGCGCGCATGCCGCGAATGCTATGAATTTCGACGCTGTTTTCGCGGTGGCTGTCGGCGATCAAGCGGTATTCGCTGCGGGTGCCGTCGGGGCGCAGCGGCTCCGAGGTGCGTGGGAACAGATTGATCACCGGTGCACAACCGAGGGCAATGTCACTGGCTTGCAAATGCAGGCGACTGCCGGGGGCGCGGTCGAACACGATGTACAGGTACAGCGTCTGACTGTCGCTGGTGACACCGCGCAGCGGCAGGTCGAAAAAATGAAATTTGTCGGGGAAGGCAAAGTATTCAGCGAGCAGACGCATGCCCGGATGCACACCATCCTCATCGGGTAACAGCACCTCGTCGTCGCTGAAGCCGACGATGGTCGGCAAGCCTTTTACCGCCACCGGCACACTGCCCGGCGAGCCCGCCAGCACTTGCACCGCGTGCGCGCCGAGGAGGTCATACAGGCAGGCATTGATTACCGGCGAGGCGGCCAAATGAATGCGCAGTTGTTCGATGGCAAGCGTTGACCATTGGCTGTCGCCCAGGCAACGCAAACTCAGACGCAATGCCGAACGCGACTGCGCCACGCCGGTCAGGGCCTGTGCCTCGTCGCTGCCCAGCAGCAACGCTTCGCTGACCTCTATCGGCCACAGATTCACTGCCGCCGAGGTGCGAAAGTGGATGCTCTGGCCCTTGTCGGTGGTGACGAACAGCGGTGTGTCGCGGGGCAGCGGATAGCCGCCATCAAGGTTGCCCTTGCTCGGGTCCGGTTCGAACTGGACGATGGCGCACGACGGCAGCGGACGCATCGCCAAGGGGTATAGCTGTTCGAGCAGCGCATCGCTGAACTCGGCGTAGTCGTCATCCAGGCGTCGTTGCAGACGCGCCGCCAGCAGCGCAAAACCTTCGAGCAAACGCTCGACATGCGGGTCGGGGCATTCACCGGGTGACAGTTCCAGGCGCCGCGCGACTTTCGGATAGCGCTCGGCGAATTGACTGCCGGCATGCCGTAGCCAGGTCAGTTCGCGTTGGTAATAGTCGAGCAGTTGCGGGTCAATCGAGTCGCTCATGGCGCACCTCCAGCCCTTGACCGCCGGGCTCGATGACAAACGCTACCGGCCAGTGTTGCTGACCGCTGCGCAGCTCACCGAGCAAGCGAATGCTCATGCGTTGCGGCTGATCGGGCAGGGGGGTGATCTGAACTTCGCCGAGTTTCAGACGCGGTTCGAACCAGGTGATGGCTTCGCGAATATCCCGCGCCAGGCGACGGCGGTCATCGCTGCGCTGTTGTTGCAAAGCGCTCCAGTCGGCGATGCCGTAGTCGATCACGCTGGGTGGCTGGGTCAGTGTGCGCGGGCCACGCCGGGTATTGAACAGGCGCCCGAGTTCGGCGTGTACCGAGTCGAGCAAGTCCTGCCGATCGAACGCCCGCAGGTCGTCGGCCTCGCTCGAAGCGAGGCGTTCGAACAGCGGGGGGAGCATGCCGGTGCCTGCCATGGCCGCGACGCCGGCTTAGCTGACAAGCTTGTTGGCAGCCATGTCCCAGGTCGATGCGGCCGTGCCTTCCTTGGTGCCGTCGTCTTTCTGTGCGGTGAGCTCCCATTTGATCTTGGTGAAGTTCAGCGACAGGGTTTCCACCGGTTTGCCGCCGGTGCCGCCGCTGACGCTGACGTTGGAAATCACCACGTTGGTCAGGGTGTAGACGATGAAGGGCATCAACTGTCCACTGCCTTCGGCGGCGTTGCGACCGATGGTGATCGTGGCTTCAGGGATCGGTTTACCGGCACAGCAGTACTCGTTGAGTGACGGTGTCGAGCTGTCGACGAACTTGGTCAGGGTGAACTCGCCGATGTGCGGTTTACCGGAGGTGCGCTCCGAGTTGCTGACGTCGTTGGTCACTTGCATCGCGACGTTGTGGCTGTAGGACATGACTTCGATCTTGTCCGCAAAACCTTCGAGCAGGCTGTCGCCTTTGATGTCGCCGCCGAGGTCGAGAATGATTGCATCCATCGCTTGAAACTCCTGAAGAAAATCACATTAGGCAAATGGGCTGAACACTGGGCTCAGGGCTCTGAACACTGGGCCCTGAACACTGAACACTGAACACTGAGCACTGAGCACTGAGCACTGAGCACTGAGTACTGAGTACTCAGTACTGAGCACTGCGTACTGAACCTGTGGCGAGGGGATTTATCCCCGATGGGCTGCGCAGCGGCTCCAAAATCCAGGGCCGCTACGCAGCCCATCGGGGCTAAATCCCCTCACCACCAAGGGTTTGTGTTTGAGCTTTAAGCGGCAACCGGTGGCGGCAACGTCGCCACCAGGCGGATCGACGCCGTCAGCTCTTCCAGCTGGAAGTGCGGCCGCAGGAACACCGTCGCCCGATAGGCGCCCGGCTTGCCGGCCACTTCAGTGACGTCCACCCGCGCTTCGCGCAATGGGTATTGCGCCTTGATTTCCTGCGGGGCGTTGTCGTTGATCAGCACGTAGTCGGCGATCCAGTTATTGAGGTAGGTCTGCACGTTGTCGCGGGTCATGAAACTGCCGACCTTGTCGCGCATGATCACCTTCAGGTAATGAGCGAAACGTGAGGCCGCGAGCACGTACGGCAACATCGCCGAGATCCGCGCGTTGGCGTTGGCCTCGTTGGTGTTGTAGACCTTGGCCTTGTTGGTGCTCTGGCCGCCGAAGAACACCGCCACGTCGCTGTTTTTCTTGTGGCACAGGGCAATGAAGCCGAGGTCGTTGAGCTCTTTTTCACGACGGTCGGTGATCGCCACTTCGGTCGGGCATTTCAGCGACAAGTCGCCAGAACTGGTGCGGAACGTATGCGCCGGCAAACCCTCTACCGCGCCGCCGCCTTCAGCACCACGAATCGCCGCGCACCAGCCGTACTTGGCAAACGCCTCGGTGATACGTTGCGACAACGCCCACGCGGCGTTACCCCACAGGTATTTACTGTGGTCGGTGCCGTTGACGTCTTCGACGTAGTTGATGCCTTCCACCGGCGATGTGTCCGGGCCATACGGCAGGCGCAGGAGGAAGTGCGGCAGCACCAGCGAGACGTAGCGCGAATCTTCGCTCTCGCGGAACGAGCGCCACTTAATCAGCTCCTGGCTCTCGAAGACTTTCGACAGATCACGCGGCACTGCCAGCTCAGTGAAGCTGTTCATGTCGAACAGCCGTGGGCTGGCGGCGGCAATGAACGGTGCGTGGGCAGCGGCGGCAACGTTTGACAGTTTCTCCAGCAAGCCAATGTCCTGCGGGTGACGGCCGAAGGTGTAATCGCCCACGAGCAGACTGAACGGATGGCCACCGAAGGTGCCGTATTCCTCTTCGTAGATCTTCTTGAACAGCGCGCTCTGGTCGAATTCGACGGCTTTTTCCAGGTCGTTCTGCAGCTCTTTCTGCGTGACGTTGAGCAGGCGCAATTTCAGCCGGGTGCTGGTTTCGGTGTTCTGCACCAGCATGTGCAGGCCACGCCACGAGGCTTCGAGTTTTTGCAGATCAGGGTGGTGCAGCACCTCGTTGAGTTGCGCGCTGATCAGCTCGTCGATCTGGCTGATGCGGTCGTTGATCATCGCCACCGTGTCCTTGTCGATGGCCATGCCTTCGTCGAGTACCTGGGTGGCGAATTCCGCGAGCATGTCGCGGGCGTAATCCTGCTGACTGTCATCGTGGGCCATGCGGCCGTCGAGAATGATCTGGTCGAGCAGGGAAAGTGTCTCGGTCGTACTGTCGCTGGCTTGTTTCTGAGCAGAAGCGGGCATGGCGAATTCTCCCCTCGATTAAGTGGACGATCAGGCTTGCGGTTCGGCCGGGGCCTCGGCATCAGCTGCCGGGGTAGCGGTGTCCGGGCGGGCCGACTTGATTTCCTGCAGGCCTTCGGTGTTGGCGATGACATCGCGCAACAGCTTGTCCAGGTCATCGTTGCCGTCGAGTTTGGTCAGCAGATCACGCAGACGCTGGCGGGCCTCGAACAGGCGCCGCAGCGGCGTGACTTGCTCCACCACCTTGACCGGGTCGAAGTCGTCGATGTGCTTGAAGTTGAGTTCGATATTGAGCTTGCTGTCGTCGCCGCTGAGGGTGTTGTTCACCTGCAGGGTGGCGCGCGGGCTGATCGAGGCGAGCACCTCGTTGAAGTTGTCGCGGTCGATTTCGGTAAAACGCCGCTCATTCAGTTTTGCCAATGGCTCAAGTGGCTTGCCCGACAGATCGGCAAGAATCCCGACCACCAGCGGCAATTCCTTTTTCTCGATGGCGTTGCCGATTTCGACGTCGTAGGTGATTTGCACTCGGGGCGGGCGCACCCGGTCGAGCTTGTGCTGAGTACTTTCTGCCATGTCGGCGAACTCCGATGCGATGAGCGGGCGCAATGCATCGGGATGGCCCGTTCATCGCTTTCCCTTGCTGGACCGTAGGTTAGAAAGGGAGGCAGATGACCTGTCGTTCCTTTGACAAACCTTCCTCATTCGGCTGTAGGAACCGAACTACCCAAGACGCTAGAACAGGTCTATAAAAATGCAAGCAAAAACATTTTTGGACAGGCTCGCGAAAAGGAAAATTCATTTTGCGTAGACGATTTTTTATAACGTTGCTGTTGGCGTGCCTCAGCGGTTGCTCCTTTTTCGGGCCGAAGGTCGACCTCGACAGCCTCACCCTCGATGTCGCCCCCAAAGCCAACGACGACACCCCGATTGCCGTGGATTTCATCGCCGTCAACGACCCCGATCTGCTCAAGCAACTGTCGGGCATCAGCGCCAGCCAGTGGTTCGCCGGGCGCGAGCAGTATCAGCGCGACTATCGGCAACTGATGAGTGTGTGGGGGCTTGAGCTGGTGCCGGGGCAATTCATCGATCGTCAACCCTTCCCGCTGGGGGGCAAGAAGGCCGCTGGACTTTTAGTCTTCGCCAGCTATAACACTCCCGGAGCGCACCGATTGCGCCTCGACGACCAGAGTGAGGCGTGGCTGAAATTCGACAGTCGCGAGATGACCCTGGTGAACAACACCGAGCACTGAAATACCACCGCTGCCGCCGGATCGCGGTCTTGTCGAAGGGAGTCGTATGAGTCTGCTACCTGACGCGGTTTGCTGGCACGAAGGCATGCAATTGCTGCCGCAGCATTTTCAGTTGCAAGGGCTGCGGGCTGAAGCCTTGGGCGCGCACCTGGCGCAGGCGTGCAATCCGTGGTTCTGGGGCGTCAGCCACATGGAATTCGACCCGTCGGCACTCAGCGCCGGCGTAGTGCGCGTGTTATCGCTGCAGGGCACCATGCCCGATGGTCTGCCGGTGGATTTGCAGGCCGGAGTCGGGCCGACGCTGGAACTGGATGTCAGTGCGGCGATCGATGCCACCGACGATGCTACCGTCACTGTGTACCTGGCGATCAGTCCGCTGTGGCGTGCCGGCCAGTTGCTGCCGCTCAAGGGCCGCTTGCAGTCGGTGGTTGGCGAGGCGCTGCCGGATCTCACCAGCGGCGAATTCCCTGAATCGATCACCGTGTGGCGCCCCAACCCACGCTTGTGCACGCAGCAGAACAAGGCCGATTCGATCTGTTTGCCGCTGCTGAAAATCCGCAAGGAGGGCGGCGGTTTCCTGCCGCTCGCTTACACACCACCGACGCCAATCGTGCTGCCGGAATCTGCACTCGGTCGACGCATCGCCGGGCTCTGCGCGCGGGCGCGGGAGAAATGCCTGTTCCTCGGTGGTCGCTTGCGTCAGGCGCAACAGGCCGGCAATCAGGACGATGCACTGGAAATCCGCCGCCAGTTGACCGCGCTGTGGGCACGCTTGCCGGAAGTCGAAGGCACGCTCAGTAGTCGCATCGCCCAGCCGCAAACGCTCTATGTGCAACTGTTGGGCGTGGCCGGCGCGTGGTCGGCGCTTGATCCGCTGGCCGGCGTGCCGGCGTTTGCGCCGCTGGACTTTGTCGAGTTGCAGCGCGGTTATGACGCCGTCCTGCAATGGCTGGAAACCACCCTCGAACTGATCCGCGCCGGCTATCGCAGCTTGCCGTTCGAACGTGGCGAGCAGAGTTTTTCCATTCAACTGCCTGATGAACAACCGAGCCAGCGCCTGGTCATCGGCCTGCGCATGCCCAACGGCGCCAGTGAACAAGCGGCGATTGACTGGTTGCGCAGCGCGATCATCGCGTCGGCACCGCACATTGCCTTGCTCAGTCGGCAGCGCATGAGCGGTTTGAGCCATCAAGTGATGAGCCGCAGCGAGCAGGTGGCGTATAGCGTCGGCGAAGATACGCGGCTGTTTGTGATCTGCGCCGAAGGTGCCTGGTTTGACGCGCAACTGCCGCTGATGATCGCCGCCCCGGCTGCGAAGCTGACCAGCAGCCCGTGGCAAGTGGTGCTGTTTATTGCCCAGAACAGTGAAAGTGCCTGATCACACAAGGAACGCCGTATGTCGCAAGGAAGTGCCGCAAGCCTTGGGTTGCAGGACGCACCGTTGAGCAGCGCGTTCCGCGAGGCATGGCAGCAATGGCAACACGACTGGGTGCATCTGCCCAAGGACAGTGAGGACGAAACAGCGCTGGTCGAGACCGTGGTCGAGCTGTCGACGCAGGCGTCGCAACGGTTATGGCGCACGGCATATTCACGGGTCGGCGATTCGGCGACCGAGCAGGTCAAGGCGCTGGTTTATGCCTTCGTCGCCTTGATCGATGAAACCCTGTTGTTCGAGCCATGGCCGGGGCAGGCGGCGTGGCAGGACAAACCACTGGAGTCGCGGCTGTACGCCAGTCGTCAGGCGGGCGAGCAGGTGCCGGCGGCGATTCAAAGTCTGCTCGATGACCAGCAACCGATCACTCGCGATCTGGCCAACGTCTATTTGCAATGTCTGATTCTGGGTTTCCATGGCCGCCTGCGCGGTGAACACAGCCTCGCGCAATTGGCGAAGTGGCGGTTGGCGTTGTTCAATTTTGCCTGGCAGGACGAAGCCACGTATGACGATGTCAGTCGGCGTCTGGTGCAGCCGTCGCTGGCGACCCCCTTGCAGTTGCCGGTGCGCACGGCGCTGCCGGACGGCTTTCGCCTGGCCTTGGGGATTCTGGCGATGCTGCTGTTGCTGACGGGTCTGGGCCATTGGTTGTGGCGCGATATCGCCCAGGAGTTGCAACCGATATTGCAAACCAGCGATGTGGTCGCCGCACCGGAGCAAGGCTCATGAGCCCGCTGACGATTGTTGCGTGGGTGGTTGCGCTGTTACTGCTGCTGGTGATTATCGCGGTGGCGGTGTGGTGGTTGCGCACCCAGAGCGGCGCGGCGATCCGCAGTTTTTATGCGTCGGTGCGCCACATGGAGCAGGAGCAGGGCAGTCAGGATCGTTATCAGATGCCGTGGCTGCTGATGCTCGGCGATGAAAACCAGGGCACGCAACTGGTCAGCGAATGGCGCTTGCAGCCGACCGACAAACCCGCCTGGTTCGGCCGCTGGTGGTCAGACCCCGAAGGCGCGGTGCTGGTGGTGCCGCAGGCGCTTTTTCTGCCGGATGACGGCATGCACCTGCAACGCGGCGGCTGGTGGCGCCTGCTCGGGCTGATCCTGCGGTTGCGCAGCAAACGGCCACTGGACGCGGTGATCTGGACGGTGCCGGCCAGTCGCCTGAGCAATCTGGAGCAGGCCACCAGTCTTGGCCTGGCCGCACGCCGACGTTTCATCGACTTGCTGCAACGCTTCGGCCTGAGTGTGCCGGTGTATGTGATTGTCACCGGCCTGGAAGATTTGCCGGGGTTTCAGGAGTTGATCGGCGCGCTGCCGGAAGAGGCGCGCGAACGCACCTTGGGCTGGTCGTCACCGTACCCGCGTGACGTCGTCTGGCAGGGGCAATGGAGTGATCAGGCGCTGGATCGCCTGCACCGGGCGGTGGCCGAAGCGGTGATCGAAATCGGCACCCTGTGCGGGCAATTGAGTGCGGATCTGTACGCTTTGCCTGATCGCTTGGAGACATTGCGGCGTGGTTTGCAGAATGTTCTCGAACCGGTTTTTCAGGGCAATGCGCAGGGCGAAGCACCGTGTTTTCGTGGTGTGTATTTCACCGCCAACATTGCCGGGGACGATGCGCAGGATGGTTTCTCCGCCGACGACAGCGGTCTGCAGCGCAGTGCCTTTGCGCGACAATTGTGGCGGCAGCGATTGGTCGGTGAGCGCGGATTGGCGCAGAGCGTGCCGCGCCTGTTGCGCCTGCGCCAGCGTTGGCAACGGCTGACCGCCGGCGTGGCCCTGGTGGTCGGGGTGGTCTGGGCGGTGGCGATGGTCTGGGCCTGGCATGTCTCGGTCAGGGACGCGCACGAGCTGGCGCGGCAGATGCAAAACGCACAGAAAAGCTACGTGGCGGTCACCGATGAGGCGCATCGCATCGAGCCGACCCGGCGCAACGTCCAGTCGTTCTGGCGGGTGCTGGAGAAGGCGCCGCACTGGAACTATGTCTCGCTGGTGTTCCCGACCTCGTGGTTTTCTTCGCTCGACACGCAACTGGAGCAAGAGGTCTTCCAGTCGACCCAACGGCATATTCTCTTGCCTCTGCATCAATTGCTGAGCGCCGATCTGGCAACCATCAAGGCGATCCGCAGCACCGACCGGCGTAGCAGCGTCGAGAGCGAAGACCCGGCGCAATGGCAGAATTATCAAAAAGCCAACGATCTGGTCGATCGCGCGTTGCGGCTGGAGCAGCAGAACCAATTGTTCAATCAGGTGCAGACCGATCAGCACGCGCCGCTGGATGATTTAGTGCAACTGAGCAACAGCGCGCTGTCGCTGAACCTCAACAGCGCGACCTTGCCCTACGCGCCGTTTTACAATCGATTGCTCGTGGCCGGCGACAGCAACGGCGACAATTTGCAGGCACTCGACCTGAGCGTCGACCGCCCGCAGATCGTCAGCAATTTTTCCGGGCTGATGCAGCGCTGGCTCGATCAGTACTTTCTCGCCGACAACTTTGTCAGCCGCGCCGGTTACCTGAAACTGCACCTGAATCAACTGCAGGCCGGCAGCGGCAATAGCCTGCGCGAGCTGGAAGACCTGAGCGCGCTGATCGACGATCTGCAAGCGGCGATTGCCCTGACCAATTCCACCTGGAGTCGCGGCAAGGGCCAGGAACTGGTGCCGGGCTATCGAGATTTCATCGACAAGGTGCGCAAGAGTTCGTTGTTGGGGCAGCAGGTCGGGCAAGACCTCGACACTCAGGCGGCACAGTTGCAGCAGAGCTTTCGCGATCAATGGATCGCCCAGGTCGGTTCGCGGGACAATTTGCTGGTGCAACAGGCCAGCGGGCAATTGGCGTTGCAGGAGCAAGTGGTGAAGTTGCATAACGCGATTCAGGCGTTATTCAAGCGTGATTTTGTCTCGGTGGCCCTGCGTGACAGCCAGGACAACGTCAATCTGCAAGGGCAGACCGTAGACGGCGATGACCTTAATGAGTCGCTGAAGTATTTCGCCGATTACAACAGTTACATCGCCGAAGAGCTGCCGCGCATACCGCCGGATTATCGCAGTGCGATGATGAAAACCGCCGAGAGCGCCGCCGCCCAGGCCATGTGGATGAGCCTCAAGGATCATAACGATCAGGCGCATCCCTATGCCGTGTTCAATGTGCGGGCCGAACAAGCCATGGATTTGCAAAAGGCCTTTGTCGAAGTCCATCGCACGGACCTGGCGACGCGCCTGCAAACCGCGCTTAACCGCCGCGCGATGGCGCAGATCATCAATGGCCTGGATGAAATCACCGCGCAACCGCTGTTCGGTGGACGCACTGAAATCAGCCAATGGAACGGCTCGAAAAACCTCGGCCTGCAATTGTTCGGTGCCAACGATGTGCAGGACCTCAAACTGAGTCTCAAACAGCAGTTCAACACCATGCTCGGCATTATCGAGCGGCGAGCCACCTCGTTGCAGTGGCTGATGACGCAGCAGGCCCATCTGTCCGCGCTCGATTACGAACGCGTGACGCAGTTCAACGCGCTCAACGACGAATTGCTCAAGTACAAGGAAGCCAATCCGGCCAGTTCGCCGGCGCAGATCGAGCAACTGGTCAGCCGCGATTTCATCGAGATGGACACCGATACGTGCTTGCAGATGCTGCAGACCGTCAATCTTTCTGGCGGCCGCGGCACCCTGGCGATGCGCGCACTGGAGCTGCAACAGACGGCCATGCAGCGCTGCCAGTTGCTCCAGGTGCAACAAGCGGCGGCCGCGTGGAATGAACTGGCCAACTACTTCAATCAATACCTGGCGGATCGGTTTCCTTTTGCCAACGGTGTGCAGGCGCAGGATGCCGACCCGGCGCGGGTCCAGTATTTACTGGAGCTGATCGACAAACGCTTGCCGGTGGCGCAGGCGGGACTGGCCACCAATCAGACCCCGGAACGTGTCGCGGCAGCAGACTTTCTCAATCGTCTGAAGCAGGCCAGTACGTGGCTGGCGCCGCTGTTCGTGCGCGACAAGAGCGGCATTCTCGGCGTCGAACTGGACGTGCGCTGGCGCACTGATCGCGATGACGAGAAGGGCGCTGATCAAGTGATCGCGGGCGGGCTGCTGGCCGGCAATCAACAGATCAATTATCCGGTGCCCGGCGAACAAGCCAATCTGCGCTGGATGGTCGGCCAGCCGATCCGCCTGACCCTGCGCTGGGCGCGCAACGGCAAGGAGCGCCCGGTCAACGATCCGCTGCAACCGAACCTGGTGGTGCGCGACCTCGAAGCCGGTTGGGAGTACGGCGGGCCTTGGTCGCTGCTGCGCATGATGCGCGCGCATTTCTCGGTGCAGCGTCAGCCGAGCATGGACTACACCGAGTTTCCGCTGGCCTTGCGTTTGCCGGTGACCGCGTCCAGCGACAGCGTCACCAGCGAATTCACGCGGATGTTCGTGCGCCTGTCGTTGATGAGTCAGGGCTCGAAATTGCCGCTGTCGATTGCACCGCTGCCCACCCGCGCCCCGCGTTCGCCGTTTCAGGCGACCAGCAGCACCGCCGCCATTGAATCGCAGAAGGAGGGGTTGTGAGCCTGCCATCGACCACGTTGCCGGACTTGATTGAGCAATTGCTTGCGCCCATCAGCACGCAGGCGCCCTGTGGGGTCGATCTGCGTTACGAGCGCGAGTTCGACCAGTTGCGCGACCTGCGCCGAGAGGACGACGCCAGCCTGCCGACCGGTGTCTGGCAATCGACACTGAAGCGGGCCAACTGGTCGGACGTCGAGAAGCTCACGACGCAGTTGTTGCTCGAACGCAGCAAGGACCTGATGCTCAGCGCCTGGCTCGGCGAAGCCTGGCTGCACTTGCAGGCGCTGGATGGATTGCCCGGCAGCCTGGCGCTGATCGCCGGATTGTGTGAGCGCTTTCCCGAGCATCTGCACCCGCAGGCCGAGGACGGCGATCAGTCATGGCGGGTGATTCCGCTGGAATGGCTGGTGCGTCGCTACAGTGAAATATTGCTCACGCGCGTGCCGTTGTTTGGTACGCGCAACAGCGATTTCGAGAGTTGTACGCTGGAAGTCTGGCGCCGTTTGCAGGTTCAGCAGGTGCAAGCCAATGACAGCAAGAACGCCAAGAGTTCGGCGGAAACCGCGCGCAACGAACAGAAGAAACTCAACGATCAGGTGCGCGCAACGCCCTTGGCGTTCTGGCTGCGCACCCAGGGCAATCTGTTGTTGAGCCTGCAACACCTGCAACGGCTCGACACCTGGAGTGAAGCCTACCTGGGTGAACAGGGGCCAGGCGTGCGACCGCTGCAGGACATCATTCAAGCGCTGCTGACACTGGTTGAGGAATTCATCGCCATGCACCCACAGCAACCGGCTTCACCACCGCCACGGGTCGAGGTGCCTGCCGCTGCAGAGCAGCCTGAAGAAGCGGCGCCGATCGCGCAGGTGTTTCGCGAACCGGCCAACCGCGAAGAGGCCTACCGGCAATTGCTGTTGATCGCTGAATATCTGGCCCGCACCGAGCCCCACAGCCCCGTGCCGTACCTGATTCGGCGCGGGGTGGAGTGGGGCAACAAGCCGCTGAGCGAACTGCTCGGTGAATTGATCTCGGCCGATGCCGAATCGCGACGATTGTGGACGTTGCTCGGGGTGCTTTAGTGCACTCGCTGGTTGTTGAGTTTCGGCGGCAGCGCAATTGGCGTCAGCACCGGCTGACCGGAGAAAAACGCCGCGAGATTCTTGCCCACCAACTCGACCGTGCCTTGGGTGGCTTCCGGTGACAGACCCGCCACATGCGGGGTGAGCAGCACATTGCTCAGGGTTTTCAACGCATCGGGCACTTGCGGCTCATGGTCAAAGACGTCCAGCGCGGCGCCGGCAATTCTGCGCTGTTCAAGCGCGGTGATCAGGTCCGCCGTGGCAATCACGCTGGCGCGGGCGATGTTGACGATGAAACCCTTGGGGCCGAGTGCGTCGAGCACTGGGCGCGTCACCAGATGCTGCGTGCCGATCCCGCCCGGCGTAGCGACGATGAGAAAGTCCGAGGCCCGCGCCAATTCGGTCGGCGTCGAGCAGAACGCATAAGGCACGTCGCTGCGCAGTTGGCGGCTGTGATAGCTGATGTGCATGTCGAAACCCAGGTTCGCCCGTTTGGCAATCGCCATGCCCACCGCCCCCAACCCGAGAATTCCCAGGCGCTTGCCGGCCAGTGACGGGCGCATGATTTTCGGCCATTCGCCGCGACGCACCGCGGCATCGCACCGTGGAATGTCGCGCACCAACGCCAACAGCATCGCCATCGCGTGGTCAGCCACCGACGAGGCGTTGACCCCGGCGCCGTTGGTCACGGTGATCCCGCGATCGCTTGCCGCTTGCAGATCGACCTGCTCGTAACCGGCGCCGATCACCGTGATGATTTTCAACGCGGGCAGGGCGGCGATTTCCTCGGCCGTGAGGCCCAGCGGGCCACGGGTCAGCACTGCGTCGATTCGTGCGCCGTGAGTGGCAATAGCTTGTGCCCGTTCAGCCGGTGTCGGCGCCAGAATCAGGTGAAAGCCCTGATGTTCGAGAATCGGCAAGTAATCATTGATGGTTTCAACCAGTACCAGAACGGTGGCGGGCATTGCGCGGCTCCTGTGATCGTCGCTGTGTCGGTCGCGAAAAGTCGTGTCAGAGTGCTGATTCCAGAGCGGTTTGGCAAGGGTGGCCGCTGCCCCGTATCAGCCAGTGTAGGAGCTGAAACGGGGCGCGCGCGGGCGCTTCGTCAGAACGTCACGTCGGCGCTGTTGATCAGCCGGGCGAACGCACCGCCGAGGGTTGCGTTGTGGTGGTCGATGATGGCTTGCGCGGGCAGCGCCGCGGTGTCCATGCAAGTGTGGGCGTCGGCCACCAGCAGCGGTTTGAAGCCCAGGTCGGCAGCGGCGCGGCAGGTGCTGTCGATGCAGAACTGGCTTTTCATGCCGACGATGTACAGGTCGTCGATCTGTGCGGCAGTGAGTTGCTGCGCCAGCTCAGTGCCGTGGAAGGCGTTGGGCCGGGATTTGTTGAAGAGGACATCGATTTCTTCGTCCAGGCCAAGTTCAGGCAGCAATTGCCAGAATGGACTGCCGGCAGCAATCGGCGAACCCTCCGGGCCGGTGTGACGTACGGCGAAGACCATCACGTTTTGCAGGCGCGCTTTTTTGATCAACTGCTGGATGTTGGCGAGGCTGCGTTCGCCTTCGTGAGGTTTTTCCGGGCCATGGAACAGGCCGACCTGCATATCGATGATCAACAGTGCTGCGGGCATGGTGTTTCTCCTTGGGTGCTGAAAATGCCGCACGGACGGGAGAAACAACAAGGCCCCGTCCATTGCTGGCGGGGCCTTGGGTTTGCTGCGCTGGATTTACCTCAGGCGCAAACACCACGACCCGCCGGTGGCGGTCGTGGTGGTACGGGTGAGGTGCAGCGCGCGAAGGTTCATGAGGCCGATCATGCTGTTTACGCCGTGCCGCTGTCAATTGGCGTATTGGGCGATGCCGTTGCCGAAGGACCAGTTCTCCTTTTTCACTTCTACCAGATTGATGAACACGTCTTCGAGGCGGATCGACAGTTGTGTGTTGAGGTTCTGCGCGATGGTTTGGTACAGGGCTTTCTTCTGCTCCAGCGTTCGACCTTCGTTAAGGGTGATCTGGATGATCACCAGTTGATCGGTACGCTGGATGCCGAGGTATTCGGGGTCGAAGATGAAGTGATTGGTGTCGTGCTCGTTGAGGATCTGGAAGTTGTCGTGGTCGGGGACGTTGATGGCCGTGCGCATGGCGGCGTAGACCTGCTCGCCGATGCGTTTGGCGAAGGTCGGATCGGGATGTTTTTTGATTTCGACGCGAACGAGGGGCATGGGTGGAAACTCCGTGGGGCAGGGGACTCATTCACGCTAGACCATTTGGACCAGATTTGAAGAGTCGGCTTTTCAACCGGACGCCATCGCTGGCATGCCAGCTTCCACAGGTTTTTTGTGTCGCTCAGGATTATGGATCTATCCCCGAACGGTGTAGGAGTGAGCCTGCTCGCGATGGCGTTGGTCCAGCCAATGAGGATGTTGACTGGGCTGGCCTCATCGCGAGCAGGCTCACTCCTACAGGGATTTGTTTTGAGCAGAGACAGGGGCAACAGTGATGGTCATTGTGGGAAAGGTGTCGGCATAGCTTGAATCGATGCCATCTGATCCACCGCCATCGCTGGCAAGCC
>NZ_AKJD01000125.1 GCF_000282515.1 Pseudomonas sp. GM80 | reverse complement strand
TGATCGTTCCAACGCTCTGCGTGGGAATGCCGCAAGGGACGCTCCGCGTCCAGTGACGCGGAGCGTCACGGGCTGTGTTCCCACGCAGAGCGTGGGAACAATCAGTAAAAGAGCTTACAAGCGCTGCACCGTCACCGCACCCGCCGCCCCCACCGGCCCAGGCTGACCATCCGCTCCGGCCTTGCCATTCTTGCCGCCATCGGCGCGATACACCAGGCAGCCCTTGGACTTGCCACCCTTCCCTGCCTTACCGCCAACACCGGCCGGGCCACCGGCACCGCCAGCCACGTTGACCTTGATCAAATCGGCCGGAAACTCGCGTGGCACTTCCAGCCGCACTAGCGCACCCGGTGCACCGGGCTGACCGTCGCTGCCGTTACTGCCATCAAAACCATGACCAGCCGAGCCATAGGTGCAGCCCGGATCTTCACCATTGCCGCCATCCAGACCGACAAAACCCGGTGCACCGGTGCCGCCACGGGCATCAACCGACAGCTGCGGCGCGTTCAATGCCTTGAATTGCAGATTCAGATTACGCCCGGCACGCGCAGCTTTTTCATAGGTGCCCGGTGCGCCGCGCGCGGTAATTTTGCTGCCTTCGCTCAGCTCGGCGCGCGCGACCTTCAGGTCCAGCGCCTGTTCACCCGGAACGATCGCAATGCGCGCTTCATGACCAAGGCGCAGTTCACCGACGCTCAACTCGGTCACGTTGGCAGGAATCAACAGCGTGCCGTAATCGGCGACTTCCAGTTTTTCAAGCTGCAAGGTGCTGGCGGTGTTGGGCAAACGCATCAGCGAATTGGTTTCGACACTGACCACCTGGGCGCAGGCCAAAGGACTGATGAATGCAGCGAGCAGGCAAAGTTTACGCATGGGAAGAAGCCTCCGGAGCGGCCGGGGCCGGGATGGTTTGCAGGTGGAATACGCCGAACAACAGAATGCGGCCACGGTCACGCCAAGGGTGCGGACGGCCTTTGAGGCTGCGATTGCACAGCAGCACTTCGAGTACATGGACCAGCAACAGCAGACCACCGGCCAGATTGACCAGCAGGTGCAGCGGATGTACGAACGGCACCAGTTGATTGGCCAGCACCACGCAGCAGAACAGCAGGGTCAACACACGCCCCAGCCCCCAGAACAGTTTCATACGCTCCCCCGTGTTGCGAATTATTCTTTGGGCGCACAGTAACGGCTTCTGCGGGGGATAAGCCAGAGGGGAAAATGAAAAAACTTCGTTGCACCGCCAAATGGCTGCCGGAACGACGATGATCGTCGCCCGGCAGCTCTAGCCTGCGCCCTTCAGACGCGTCCTAACGATTGATGTGCAACTCCACGCGACGGTTTTGCGCGCGTCCCTCGTCGGTGGCGTTGTCGGCCACCGGTTCGCTTTCCCCGCGACCTTCACTGGTGAGTTTGTTCGGTGCCAGGCCCTGGCTCAGCAGATACGCCGCAACACTGCTCGCGCGCCGTTCCGACAAGGCCTGGTTATACGCATCCGAGCCTTTGCTGTCGGTATGCCCGATGACCTTGATGCTCACCACGTCAGCATTGCGCAGCTTGTCCATCAGCGTATCGAGCTGGGCTTTCGCCGCCGGAGTCAGGTCGGACTTGTCGAAATCGAACAGCACGTTGCCGGCATCGCTGAGGGTAATCACCTCAGTCTGCGGCGCTGGTTCTGGTACTTTTTCGGTGACTGGATATTGCGGCAGCGGGCAACCGCGGTGATCGACCGGGGTATTTTGCGGAGTGTCCGGGCAACGGTCGCGGCGGTCGAATACGCCGTCGTCATCCTCATCGCCGTCCTGGGCATAACAGATCAGTCCGCCGGTCAGAATCCCCAGCGCTGCGCCGCCACCGGCCCAGCCGGCACTTTCAATGGCGCCGAGACCGCCACCGACGAGCCCGCCGATAAGGCTGCAGATCGGCCACGTACGTTGATTGAGGGGGGCAGTGCCATCGCTGTGGGTGGCGCAACCGGTGAGCAAGCTGCCTAGCAGTAGTACCGGCAAGACGGACCTTGAGAAAACACTCATTGTGAAAGCTCCTGTGTCACCGGCCCATACCGGTTACACAGGAGTAAAGACCCGCATCCGCGACTGCACAAGCCGCGGATGCGAGAGGTCTAGCGGACGATTTTGATTTCGGTACGACGGTTTTGCGCGCGACCATCAGCCGATTTGTTATCGGCCACAGGCTGGCTTTCACCCAGACCGGACACCGACACGAAGCTGGCCCGCGGTACGCCCTGCTGGATCAGGTACTCAACCACCGAGTGCGCACGACGATCCGACAGTTTCTTGTTGTAGGCATCGCTGCCGACACTGTCGGTGTGACCGGTCACGGTCAGTTGCGCGGTAGAGGATTCCTGTTTCAGGCGCGTGGCGACCTTGTCGAGCACTTGTTTGTCAGGACCGGTCAGCGTGGCTTTGTCGAACTGGAAGTGCACATCACGAATGACGATGGTTTCTTCCTTGACCACTACAGCTTCTTCAACCACTGGCGCAGGGGCAGGTGGAGGGCAGCCGTCAGCATCGACTTGCACACCTTTCGGCGTGCCCGGGCACTTGTCGCGACTGTCCGGCACACCATCGCCGTCTTCGTCGCCATCACCGTGCACCCAGCAATAGGCTGCCGCAGTACCACCGACGATCAGCGCGCCGTAACCCGCCCACGCCGAACTTTCCGTCGCGCCGAGACCGGCACCGACGACACCGCCGACCGCCGCACAGGTCGGCCAGTCGGTTTTCTGCAAACCTGCACAACCAGTCAACACACTGGTTAGCAGAACCAAGGGTAATGCTGTCCGAACTATGCTCATCTAGTTTTCTCCTGAGGGATCGGCTTAGAACCGATTCAGGGAGTAAAGACCGGAGTTTTAATCTCCGCCAGCAATAGGCCACTGCTGTTTGCGACCGTGTTCACAGGACTTTGGCGCTTTTGCCGAAAACCCGCGAGACAGGGCGCTAGGCTCCGGAGATGGAGCGCGCTAGTCTTGGCGATCTGATTGAGGAGCTTCGATGAACGTCGCCATTTCTTCGCGCACGCCACAGCAGGCGTTGGCTGCTTTACTGGATCGTTATGCCCCGGCACGCTTGCTGTTGATCGGCGCCAGCGAGTTTCCGGCGTTGAGTGCTTTTAAAGAGGCACATCCGGACACCGTCGTCGCCCATGCTGCGCCGGGTGCCTTACCTGCCGAGCTGGCGGCTCAGCGGTTCGACCTGGCGCTGGTGGTCGATTGCCTGGAACATCTGCCCAAGCGCGATGGCCTGAACCTGTTGGGCGGGATTCGCAATTTGAACGCCAGCCGCATCGCCGTGCTGGCGGATCTGGCAGCCTGTGGCTGGCAGGAAACCGACTTTTATTCGCTGGCCCTACAAGCCAGTGAGCGCTTCCAGCGCGACGATCAAGTGTTGACGCTGTTCACCTACGATCTGCTTGAATACAAACAAGTCCCCGACTGGCTCAACTCACGGTTCTGGGCCAATCCGGAAAACTTCGGCAAATACTGGTGGTAATGCAATGAGTACAGCCATTTGCCCGTGCGGCAGCGGCAATCTGCTGGAAGCCTGCTGCGGCCATTATCACGCAGGCCTCCCGGCCCCGTGCGCCGAGGCCCTGATGCGTTCGCGCTACAGCGCCTATGTGCTGGGGCTGATCGACTATCTGGTGGCGACCACCCTGCCCGCCCAGCAAGCGGGCCTGGATCGCCAGTCGATCAGCAACTGGAGCGCGCAGAGCACCTGGCTGGGCCTTGAGGTGGAGCACTCGGAGGTCTTCGGCGGCCAGCCGGAACACGCCTTTGTCACCTTTACGGCGCGCTGGCATGACAGTCAGGGCGAGCATAGCCATCGCGAGCGTTCCTCGTTTGTGCAGAACACCGGACGCTGGTACTTCATCGACCCGACGGTGCAGATGAAGCTGGGGCGCAATGACAGCTGCCCGTGCGCGAGTGGGCAGAAGTTCAAGAAGTGCTGCGCAGGGTATTTCGGCGCTTGAGGTTGAAGATCAAAAGATCGCAGCCTGCGGCAGCTCCTACATGGAATGCGTTTCTCTGTAGGAGCTGCCGAAGGCTGCGATCTTTTAGCGTCTAGACTGGCACCAAAGGGAGTTAAACCATGCTCGGTCGTCGGCGCACCTGCCAATGCTTCATTCTGATGCTGATCCTGAACCTCGGCGGCTGTGCCTCGTGGTTCAGCGACGACAGCGTCGACCCCGCCGTGCATCTGGTGAAAGTCGAAGTGGTGCGCGCCAAACTGCTCGAACAGAAATTCATCCTGCACTTTCGCATCGACAACACCAACGACAGCGACCTGACCGTGCGCGGCCTCGAATACCGCATTCATCTGGCCGACATGCTGCTGGCCGAGGGCGAGCATGAACACTGGTTCACGGTGGGACCCAAACGCAGTGCCTATTTCAAAGTACCGATCCGCACCAACCTGTGGCCGAAGGTAAAAGACGTGGTGAAAATGCTGAAAAGTCCGACCCAGCAGATTCCCTATCGCTTGCAGGGTGAAATGGAAACCGGTTTATTCATCGCTCATTACGTGCACCTTGAGCGCAATGGCGTGATAATCCCCGCCGATTTTATTCCGGAGCAACACCGATGACCCAGCAACCTCATGTCCATGGCCCTGACTGCAACCACGATCATGATCATGACCATCACCACGATCATGACCACGGCCACGTCCACGGCCCGAACTGCGGCCACGCTCACCAGGAACCGGTGCGCAACGCCCTGAAAGACGTCGGCCGCAACGACCCTTGCCCATGCGGCAACGGCAAGAAATTCAAAAAGTGCCACGGCGCTTGATGCTCAAGGCGAAGACCTTCTTCGCCTGACCTGACGCCTTCGCGAGCAGGCTCGCTGCCACCGTTGATCTGCACTGAACACATTTTTGTGGACATCCGCAGGCCCTGTGGGAGCTGGCTTGCCAGCGATGAGGCCGGCACATTCAACATTGATGTCGCCTGTTACTCCGCCATCGCTGCGATGCGGCGTTCCGACAAGCCAGCTCCCACAGGTTTATCAGTCGGCTGCCAAAATCAGGGCAGCACTGACCACCGTCGCATACTCCCCGTGCAAATTCCCCAGCGACATCGCGTGCACCTCTTCAGCCGTGCGCAGCGTGCCGAAATAATCGGCCTTGTCGAAGGTAAAACACGCATCCTCAGCCACAAACGTATCGAACCCCAAATTGCCTGCGGTACGTGCCGTTGACTCAACCGAGTTATGGGTCGCCACGCCCACGATGATCAGTTGCCCGACCCCCGCCCCACGCAACTGCGCCTCCAAGCCGCTGACACAAAACGCATCCGGCACCTGTTTCTGAATCAGCCATTCGCCGTCCTGCGGCAAAAATCGCTGCTGAAACTCAACGCCGTCCTGCCTGGGCCAAAACACCGAATCCGGCTCGCGCGACAGGTGCTGCACATGAATCACCGGCCTTGAGCTACGCCGCCAAAACCCCAGCAGATCAAGAATCCGTTCCTCAGCCAGAGGATTATTGCGCGGCCCCAGACGCGGCTGCTGGATGCCTTTTTGCTGGTCAATGATGATCAGTGCTGCGTTGGCCTGAAGCTCCATGGCGATTTTTCTCACGCGGGGTCATTGAATTCTGCGCAGTTCAGCATCACCTCTTGCTACTAAGCAAGCTATCGAACGCACACGGGACGACCTGACGCCGGCGTTTGCTGTTCGCACGCACGTCCATTTCAGCTTTGGAGTTTTCCATGATCGACCTGTATTACTGGACCACCCCCAACGGCCACAAGATCTCGCTGTTCCTCGAAGAGGCCGGCCTGCCGTACAACGTGCACCCGATCAACATCAGCCAGGGTGAGCAGTTCCAGCCGCACTTTCTGAAGATCGCCCCGAACAACCGCATCCCGGCCATCGTCGACCATGAACCGGCCGATGGCGGTGAGCCGTTGTCGTTGTTCGAATCCGGGGCGATTCTTTTGTATCTGGCGGAGAAGACCGGGAAGTTTCTGCCCAAGGATCTGCGCGGTCGGCAAACGGCGTTGCAGTGGCTGTTCTGGCAGATGGGCGGATTGGGGCCGATGGCCGGGCAAAATCATCACTTCAGCCAGTTCGCCCCGGAGAAAATCCCTTACGCGATCAAGCGCTACATCGACGAGACCGCACGTTTATACGGCGTATTGAACAAGCAACTGGCCGATAACGAATTTGTGGCGGGCCGCGAATACAGCATTGCCGACATGGCGATTTACCCGTGGATCGTCTCGCACAAATGGCAGAGCCAGAATCTGGAAGACTTCCCGCATGTGCAGCGCTGGTTCAACCACATCAAGGATCGCCCGGCGACGGTGAAGGCGTATGCGCTGGTGCAGAAAATCAATCCGCCGAAATCCTGATTGATGTCAGGGAAGACCTTTGTGGCGAGGGGATTTATCTCCGTTGGGCTGCGCAGCAGCCCCAAAAACTGCAATCACGGTGTGCCAGACTTATCCTGGTTGCAGGAATCAGGGCCGCTTCGCAGCCCAACGGGGATAAATCCCCTCGCCACAGGTGTTGTGTTGTCCTCAGGTGAACGGTTTATCAGACAAAACCTGAAATAACCCCCGCCCCCGCTTGCGCGGCATCCTCCTGCTCACTAACGTAGCGCCTTTACTGACGCTACCCCCCCGCAGGAGCTTTGCCATGGCCTCGCCAGCCCTCACACATTTTCTTCCCCGGTTCGGCGTTGCCGCAGCAGTGGCCGGTGTTTTGGGCCTGTCCGGTTGCCAGACCTGGAACGCTCAGGACACCCTCCCGCCGACCTCCGGCGTGCAACCGCTCAAGGGCCTGGCGCAGAACGTGTCGGTGCGACGCAATGCCATGGGCATGCCGTTGATCGAAAGTAATACCTTCCACGACGCGCTGTTCAGCCTCGGCTACGTCCACGCCAGCGATCGCATCAACCAGATGGTTACCTTGCGCCTGCTGGCTCAGGGCCGTCTGGCGGAAATGTCCGGTGCGTCGATGCTCGATGCTGACCGCTACATGCGCGCGGTCAACCTGAAGAAAAGCGCCGGCGAGCTGTATAAAGCCTCATCGCCACGCCTCAAGCGCTTCTTCGAAGTCTATGCGCGGGGCGTCAATGCCTACCTGTTCCGCTACGCCGACAAACTGCCGGGTGACCTCGCCTCCAGCGGCTACAAGCCCGAATACTGGAAACCCGAAGACTCGGCGCTGATTTTTGCCCTGCTGAATTTCAGCCAGTCGGCCAACCTGCCGGAAGAAATTTCCGCGCTGGTGCTCGCGCAAACCGTGACCACCGACAAACTCGCCTGGCTGACGCCGTCCGCTCCCGATGAAAACCTGCCGCTGGCCGAAGCCGACAAGCTGCAAGGCCTCAAGCTCAACGGGCAGATCCCCGGTCTGACTGAACTGAGCAGCGCCAGCCAGCAACTGTCGGCGCTGAACCTGTTGGGCACGACCTCTTCCAACAACTGGGCGATCGCCCCGCAACGCAGCCGCAGCGGCAAGAGCATTCTGGCCAGCGATGCCCACGGGCCGCTGGCTGCGCCTTCGCTGTGGAGCTTCGTGCAGATCCGCGCACCGAAATATCAGGCGGCGGGTGTGACCGTTGCCGGTTTGCCGCTGGTACTGGGTGGTTTCAACGGCAAAGTGGCGTGGAGCATGACCAGCGTGCTCGGCGACAACCAGGACCTGTTTCTGGAAAAAATCCGTCGTCAGGGCAGCAGCCTGGCCTATGAGGTCAACGGCAAATGGCAGCCGCTGGGCGTGCGCAACGAAACCTACTTCGTCAAAGGCCAGCGACCGGTTCGCGAAGCGGTGTACGAAACCCGTCACGGTGCGCTGCTCAATAGCGCCCAGGCTGCCGCGCAAGGCAATGGTTTCGGCGTAGCGTTGCAGACGCCGAGCTTCACCGACGACAAGTCGCTGGACGCCTTTTTTGATCTGACCCGTGCACAAACCGTTGAACGTGCATCAGACGCCAGCCGTGAAATCCGCGCCATCGCGCTGAATCTGGTGTTCGCCGACGCGAGCAACATTGGCTGGCAAGTCACCGGCCGCTACCCCAATCGCCGTGAAGGCGAAGGCCTGCTGCCCTCGCCGGGCTGGGAAGGTCGCTACGACTGGGACGGTTACGCCGACCCGATGCTGCACCCCTACGATCAGGACCCGGCGCAAGGCTGGCTCGGCACCGCCAACCAGCGCGTGATTCCTCACGGTTACGGCATGCAGCTGTCCAATTCCTGGGCCGCACCGGAGCGTGGCGAACGCCTGGCTGAACTGGCCGGCAGCGGCAAGCATGACAGCCGCAGCGTGATCGCCATGCAGTACGACCAGACCACCACGTTTGCTGCCAAGCTGAAGAAAGTCTTCGAAGCTCCGGGCATGAAGCAACCGCTGAAACAGGCGATAGATGCCCTGCCGGAAGCGGATCGCAGCAAGGCGCGCGAGGCTTTCACGCGGTTGATGGCGTTCGACGGCAAGCTCAGCCCGACCTCGGCGGACGCGGCGATTTATGAGCTGTTCCTGCAGGAAAGCATGAAGCAGATCTTCCTCGACGAACTGGGTCCGGAATCGAGCCCGGCGTGGAAAGCGTTTATCGCCAACGGTGATTTGTCCTACGCGGCACAGGCCGATCACCTGCTGGGGCGCGAAGACAGCCCGTTCTGGGACGACATTCGCACGCCGCAGAAAGAAGACAAAGCGCTGATTCTCGCCCGCAGTCTGGCCGCCGCGATCAGCGCGGGCGACAGTCAACTGGGCGGCGATCACAAGGCTTGGCAGTGGGGCAAATTGCACAGCTATACCTGGAAAAACAGCAATGGCCAGAACGTGCGTGGCTCACTGGCGGCGGGTGGCGATCACACCACGTTGAACACTTCGGCGTTCGCCTGGGGCCAGGATTTCACCACCAGCCGTGCACCTTCGATGCGTTTCATCGTCGACTTCGGTCAGGCTGAACCGCTGATGGGCCAGAACGGTACAGGGCAATCGGGGAATCCGGTCAGCCCGAATTACCTCAACGGGATTGATGCGTGGTTGAAGGGGCAATACATCGGTTTGCCGATGCAGCCGCAGAACTTTGACCGGGTGTATGGCAAAACTCGTTTGACTCTTACCCCGGGCAAGTAACGGCAAGATCAAAAGATCGCAGCCTTCGGCAGCTCCTACATTGATCGGTGTAGGAGCTGCCGCAGGCTGCGATCTTTTGCTTTTTACCCCCGCGAAAAAGTCGATAGAACTTCCAGCCCAGCGCCAGCCTCATAGCTAACAAGCCCCCCATTCTGGTAACGACATGGACCTTGTTATCGCGCGTCCCGAAGGTCTTTATTGCCCTGCGGGTGATTTCTACATCGACCCCTGGCGCCCCGTCGAGCGCTCGGTGATCACCCATGCCCACGGCGATCATGCCCGCACGGGCAATCAGCATTACCTTTCCAGCAGCGCCAGCGAAGGGATTTTGCGCGCGCGTCTGGGCCAGGACATCAATCTGCAAACCCTCGCTTACGGCCAACGCCTCACCCACCATGGCGTCACCCTGAGTTTTCACCCCGCCGGCCACGTGCTCGGCTCCGCACAGGTGCGTCTCGAATACGGCGGTGAAGTCTGGGTCGCGTCCGGTGATTACAAGGTCGAGCCGGATGGCACCTGTGCGCCCTTCGAACCGGTGCGCTGCCACACCTTCATCACTGAATCGACCTTCGGCCTGCCGATCTATCGCTGGCAGCCGCAGGCGCAAATCTTCGCCGAGATCAATCAGTGGTGGGCAGCCAACATCGCCGCCGGCAAGGCCAGCGTGCTGTTCTGCTATTCGTTCGGCAAGGCCCAGCGGATTCTCCACGGCATCGACGAAAGCCTCGGGCCGATTCTCAGCCATGGTGCGGTCGAGCCGCTGAACCGCGTGTACCGCGAAGCAGGCGTGTATCTGCCGCCGACGATTTACGCCGGTGACGTCAGCAAAAATGATCCGCTCATGCGTCAGGCTTTGGTCATCGCCCCACCCTCGGCCGGCGGCAGTAGCTGGATGCGCCGCTTTGGCGACTTCAGCGATGCCTTCGCCAGTGGCTGGATGCGCTTGCGCGGCACCCGCCGGCGGCGCGGCGTCGATCGCGGTTTCGTGCTCTCCGATCACGCCGACTGGCCCGGCCTGTTATGGGCGATCAACCAGACCGGCGCCGAACGGGTGATGGTCACGCACGGCTCGATCGGCGTGCTGGTGCGCCATCTGCGCGAGCAAGGCCTCGATGCCCAAGGCTTCAACACTGAATACGGCGATGACGAGGAAGACAACATCGCCGCCGAACCCACTGTCGCCGAGACGCCAACATGAAAGCCTTCGCCGAGTTGTACGCCGAGCTCGACGCCACCACTTCAAGCAACGCCAAACTGGCAGCGATGCAAGCTTACTTCGCCCAGGCGGCGCCGCAGGACGCGGCGTGGGCGGTGTACTTTTTGTCCGGTGGACGGCCTCGGCAATTGGTGCCGGTGCGCATTCTGCGCGAGATTGCCGTGGACATGTCCGGCCTCGAACCTTGGCTGTTCGAAGAGAGTTATCAGTCAGTCGGCGATCTGGCGGAAACCATTTCGCTGGTGCTTCCGGAAAACTTGCACAGCTCCGACGCCGGCCTCGCCGAATGGATTGAAGACAAACTGCTGCCATTGCGCGGTGAAACCCCGGAGTTCCTCTCGCGCCAGTTGCCTGATCTGTGGACACAACTGGATCGGTCGAGCCTGATGCTGTGCATCAAACTGATCACCGGCAGCTTTCGTGTCGGCGTGTCGAAATTGCTCGTCACCCGCGCGCTGGCGTCGATGGCCGGCCTGGACAGCAAACGCGTGGCACAGCGGCTGGTGGGTTACACCGATCTGTCGAACCGCCCGAACGCCGCCAGCTACCTGAAACTGATCGCCCCTGAATCCGCTGACGAACACGCCCAGCGCGGCGGTCAGCCCTACCCGTTTTTCCTCGCCCACGCGTTGTCGCAACCGGTTGAAGAGTTTGAAGCGCTGATCGGCCCGGCGAGTAATTGGCAGATTGAATGGAAATGGGATGGCATCCGCGCGCAAGTGGTCAAGCGCGACGGCAAATTGTGGGTATGGTCACGCGGCGAGGAACTGGTCACCGAGCGTTTTCCCGAGCTGGATGTGCTGGTGCACGGCTTGCCGGATGGCACGGTGATCGACGGCGAAATCGTTGTGTGGAAAAGCACTCACCCCACCACCGAAGATGCCTTCGATCCGCAATCGACAGAGCCGCCAGCGGTGCAGCCGTTCGCCCTGCTGCAACAGCGCATCGGCCGCAAAACCCTCGACAAGAAAATCCTCGAAGAGGTGCCGGTGGTGGTGCTCGCCTACGATTTGCTGGAATGGCAGGGCGAGGACTGGCGCAATCAGCCACAGGCCAAACGCCGAGCACAATTGGAAGAGGTCATCGCGCGCTGTAACAGTCCGGTGTTACTGCCCTCGCCCGTGCTGACCGGCAACGACTGGTTCGACCTTGCCCGCCAGCGCGAGGCCTCCCGGCGTTTGGGCGTCGAAGGGATGATGCTCAAAGCGCGGGATTCGCTGTACGGCGTTGGCCGTACCAAGGACATGGGCGTCTGGTGGAAGTGGAAGGTTGATCCGTTCAGCGTCGATGCGGTGTTGATTTACGCGCAACGCGGGCATGGTCGGCGCGCCAGTTTGTACAGCGATTACACCTTTGCCGTGTGGGATGGGCCGCCAGAGTCGAGCCAGCGGGCGCTGGTGCCGTTTGCCAAGGCGTATTCGGGACTGACGGATGCGGAGATGCGTCAGGTCGACAGCATCGTGCGCAAGACCACGGTGGAGAAATTTGGGCCGGTGAGTAGCGTGAAACCGAGTCTGGTGTTTGAGCTGGGGTTTGAAGGCATCGCCCTGTCGCGGCGGCACAAGAGCGGAATTGCCGTGCGTTTTCCGAGGATGTTGCGCTGGCGCCAGGATAAAACCGTGGATGAAGCGGACAGCCTCGCCACCCTGCAAGACCTGCTGGCCTGACCTTCTTTCTCAGGCGATAAATAACCCCTGTGGCGAGGGGATTTATCCCCGTTCGGGTGCGAAGCAGTCGTAAAACCTGAGTATGCGGTTCTCCAGTAGAAATGCTGGGGGCCGCTTCGCAGCCCAACGGGGCGGTGCGACGTTTCGCTAAATCCCCTCGCCACAGATGAATCACTGCACCACAGGGAAATCACATCCCGCAAAACCTGGGGTTTGATCCGAAAGGGTGCAACGAAATCGCAATGCCCATTTCCGGGCATTCCATCCCCCTCGCCGCCCCCCGCCCAACCTTTTAAAACACTTGTTCGGGACTATGGTTCGGAAATTGCTACTTTCTATAGGTCGTACGCGTTCCAGTAACAATAATTCTGCGCCACAAGCGCTCATATTGGTTCTTAGGGATTGAATAATGAAAAAAGCATTGCTGACCCTTTCTGCACTGGCGTTGTGCATGGCCGCTGGCTCCGCGCTGGCCAAGGAATACAAAGAGCTGCGCTTTGGCGTTGACCCTTCGTATGCACCGTTTGAGTCGAAAGCGGCCGACGGCAGCCTGGTGGGCTTCGACATCGACCTGGGCAACGCGATTTGCGCCGAACTGAAGGTCAAGTGCAAGTGGGTCGAAAGTGACTTCGACGGCATGATTCCGGGCCTCAAAGCCAATAAGTTCGACGGTGTGATCTCGTCGATGACCGTGACCCCGGCCCGCGAGAAAGTCATCGACTTCTCCAGCGAGCTGTTCTCCGGCCCGACCGCTTACGTGTCGAAAAAAGGTTCGGGGATCACCGCAGACGTTGCGTCGCTGAAGGGTAAAACCGTTGGCTACGAGCAAGGCACCATTCAAGAAGCCTACGCCAAAGCCGTGCTGGACAAGGCCGGGGTGAAAACCCAGGCCTATCAGAACCAGGATCAGGTGTATTCCGACCTGACGTCCGGCCGTCTCGACGCCGGTATCCAGGACATGCTGCAAGCCGAACTGGGCTTCTTGAAGTCGCCACAGGGCGCCGACTATGACGTCAGCAAGCCAGTCGACAACGAATTGCTGCCGGCCAAGACCGCTGTCGGTATTAAGAAAGGTAACACTGAGCTGAAGGCGCTTTTAGATAAAGGTATCAAAGCGTTACACGATGACGGCAAATACGCCGAGATTCAAAAGAAACACTTTGGCGATCTGAATCTGTACAGCGGCAAATAATGCCTCGGCGCCCATCTTCGATGGGCGCCTTTTCCATCCGCTCAGGTTGCTGATTTATGTTCGAAACCCTCCTGCAAAATCTGGGGCTCTCCGCCTTCAGCCTCAAGGGCTTTGGTCCTTTGCTGCTGGAAGGCACCTGGATGACCATCAAATTATCGGCGTTGTCGCTGCTGGTGGCCGTGTTGCTCGGCCTGCTCGGCGCCAGTGCCAAACTGTCAAAGATCAAACTGGTGCGCCTGCCTGCTCAGCTCTACACCACGCTGATTCGCGGGGTGCCGGATCTGGTGCTGATGCTGCTGATTTTCTACAGCCTGCAAACCTGGCTGACATCGCTGACCGACTACATGGAATGGGAATACATCGAGATCAACCCGTTCAGCGCCGGGGTGCTGACCCTGGGCTTCATTTATGGCGCGTATTTCACCGAGACTTTTCGCGGCGCGATCCTCGCGGTGCCGCGCGGTCAGGTTGAAGCTGCGACCGCCTATGGCCTCAAACGCGGTCAGCGCTTTCGCTACGTGGTGTTTCCGCAAATGATGCGCTTCGCCCTGCCGGGCATCGGCAACAACTGGATGGTGATGCTAAAAGCCACCGCGCTGGTGTCGATCATCGGCCTCGCCGACCTGGTCAAAGCCGCACAGGACGCCGGTAAAAGCACCTATCAACTGTTCTACTTTCTGGTACTCGCCGCGTTGATTTATCTGCTGATCACCAGTGCGTCGAACTTCATTCTGCGCTGGCTCGAACGCCGTTATGCCGCCGGTTCCCGGGAGGCCGTACGATGATCGAACTTCTGCAGGAATACTGGCGCGCCTTCCTTTATACCGACGGCCAGAACATCACTGGGCTGGCGATGACGATGTGGCTGCTCACGGCCTCAATCGTTATCGGTTTCCTTGTGTCGATTCCGTTGTCGATCGCGCGGGTGTCGCCGCACTTCTACATTCGCTGGCCGGTGCAGTTCTACACCTACCTGTTCCGCGGCACGCCGCTGTATATCCAGTTGCTGATTTGCTACACCGGGATTTATAGCCTCGCCGCCGTGCGTGCGCAGCCATTGCTCGACAGCTTCTTTCGCGATGCGATGAACTGCACGATCCTCGCTTTCGCCCTCAACACCTGCGCTTACACCACGGAGATTTTCGCCGGGGCGATCCGCAGCATGAACCACGGCGAAGTCGAAGCGGCCAAGGCCTATGGTCTGACAGGCTGGAAGCTGTATGCCTACGTGATCATGCCGTCGGCCTTACGCCGTTCGTTGCCTTACTACAGCAACGAAGTGATCCTTATGCTGCACTCGACCACGGTGGCTTTCACCGCGACCATCCCCGACATCCTGAAAGTCGCGCGGGACGCCAACTCGGCGACCTTCCTGACCTTTCAGTCGTTCGGTATCGCCGCGCTGATCTACCTGACCATTACCTTTGCGCTGGTCGGCCTGTTCCGCCTTGCCGAACGCCGATGGCTGGCCTTCCTCGGCCCGACTCACTAGGACCGGCCCCAGAAAAAAGAGATGCCAATGCGCCACCTGATCCATGACTTGCTGGCCCCGCTGCCGGGGACCGCACGACAGATCCACAGCTTCCACTTCGGCCCGGAGCAGGCCAAGGGCAAGGTTTACATTCAGTCCTCGCTGCATGCCGACGAACTGCCGGGCATGCTCGTCGCCTGGCACCTCAAACAGCGGCTGGCCGAGCTGGAAGCCGCCGGCCGCCTGCGCAGCCAGATCGTGCTGGTGCCAGTGGCCAACCCGGTCGGCCTCGAACAAGTGCTGATGGACGTGCCGCTGGGCCGCTACGAACTGGAGAGCGGGCAGAACTTCAACCGCTGGTTTGTCGACCTCAGTGAAGAGATCGGCAACGCCATCGAAGGCAAACTCAGCGACGATCCGCAGCACAACCTCGAATTGATCCGCAGCCATCTGCGCGACGCCCTCGCCCGCCAGACCGCCAGCACCCAACTGCAATCGCAGCGCCTGACCCTGCAACGGCTGGCTTGCGATGCGGACATGGTGCTCGACTTGCATTGCGACTTCGAATCGGTGGTTCACCTCTACACCACCCCCGAAGCGTGGCCGCAGGTCGAACCGCTGGCGCGCTACATCGAATCCCAGGCAAGCCTGTTGGCCACCGATTCCGGCGGCCAGTCGTTCGACGAGTGCTTCACCCTGTTGTGGTGGCAACTGAAGGAACGTTTCGGCGAACACTTCGAGATTCCGCTGGGCAGTTTTTCCGTGACCGTCGAGTTGCGCGGTCAAGGTGACGTCAATCACCCGATGGCCAGCCGCGATTGCCAGGCGTTGATCGACTACTTGATTCAGTCCGATGCGATCGTTGGCGAAACCAAACCGCAGCCGCCGCTGCCGTATCCCGCCACGCCACTGGCGGGTGTGGAGCCGGTGATCACGCCGGTCGGCGGGCTGCTGGTGTACACGGCGGTGGCCGGCCAGCACCTGGAAGCCGGGCAACAGATTGCTGAAATCATCGACCCGATCAACGATCGGATCACCCCCATTCATTGCACCGCCGCCGGCCTGCTATATGCCCGCTCGCTACGGCGCATGGCCACTGCCGGCATGGTCATCGCCCACGTGGCGGGCGCCGAAGCCTACCGCAGCGGCTACCTACTTTCGCCTTGAGGATGTTCGTCCCATGTACAAACTGACCGTTGAAGGCCTGCACAAAAGCTATGGCGATCATCAGGTGCTCAAAGGCGTTTCGCTCAAGGCCAAAACCGGCGACGTGATCAGCCTGATCGGCGCGAGCGGCTCGGGCAAAAGCACCTTTTTGCGCTGCATCAACTTTCTCGAACAACCCAACGACGGCGCCATGAGCCTCGATGGCCAGACGATCCGCATGGTCACCGACCGTCACGGTATGCACGTCGCCGACGCCGATGAACTGCAACGTTTGCGCACGCGTCTGGCAATGGTCTTCCAGCACTTCAACCTGTGGAGCCACATGACCGTGCTGGAAAACATCACCATGGCCCCGCGCCGGGTGCTGGGTTGCAGCAAACAGGAAGCCGACGACCGCGCCCGGCGTTATCTGGACAAGGTCGGTTTGCCGGCGCGGGTGGCGGATCAGTACCCGGCGTTTTTGTCGGGCGGTCAGCAACAGCGCGTGGCGATTGCGCGGGCGTTGGCCATGGAACCGGAAGTCATGCTGTTTGACGAACCGACTTCAGCGCTCGATCCGGAGTTGGTCGGGGAAGTGTTGAAAGTGATTCAAGGTCTGGCTGAAGAAGGCCGAACCATGATCATGGTGACCCACGAGATGAGCTTCGCCCGCAAGGTTTCCAGCCAGGTGCTGTTCCTGCACCAAGGCCTGGTGGAAGAAGAAGGCGCCCCCGAAGACGTGCTCGGTAACCCGAAAAGCGAGCGTCTCAAGCAATTCCTCAGCGGTAACCTGAAGTAACGTCTCGCTCATGTAGGAGCTGCCGCAGGCTGCGATCTTTTGATCTTGTTCTATAAAGACCAAAATCAAAAGATCGCAGCCTTCGGCAGCTCCTACACTGGCATCCTGATTAAACCTTTCGCTAACTGGCGTGGTCACTGGAAGAACACCTCCAGAGCGCGCGCAGCCGGCATGGCGAAATCTACCGACCACGCAAAAACCTGGTTCAGCGCCCGCGACTGGAAGCCGTTCGCCTTTCAGAAACAGGTCTGGACAGCCGTCAAACGCGGAGAATCCGGGCTGCTGCATGCCAGCACCGGCGCCGGTAAAACCTATGCAGTGTGGTTCGCTGCGCTCAATCGCTTCGCCAAGCCCGCTGCCATTGTCGAAACCTCGCGCAAACGCAAATCACCGGCCGAACCGCTGACCGTGCTGTGGATCACGCCCATGCGCGCCCTCGCCGCCGACACCACGCGGGCCTTGCAAACGCCCGTCGACGATCTGCAGATTCCGTGGAGCATCGGCCTGCGCACCGGCGACACCAGCAGCAGCGAACGCGCCCGCCAGAGCCGGCGCCTACCGACCACGCTGATCACTACGCCGGAAAGCCTGACTTTGCTGCTGGCCCGCGCCGACGCGCAAATCGCGCTCTCGTCGCTACGCATGATCGTCGTTGATGAATGGCACGAACTGCTCGGCAACAAACGTGGTGTGCAACTGCAATTGGCCCTCGCCCGCCTGCGTCACTGGCAACCCGATCTGATTGTCTGGGGCGTTTCTGCAACCCTCGGTAACCAATCCCACGCCGAGCAGGTGCTGATCCCACAGGGCGGCGGCATCAGCGTGCAGGGTCAAAGCGAAAAGGCCTTGCAGGTCGACACCCTTGTCCCACCGTCCACCGAACGTTTTCCCTGGGCCGGGCACATCGGTCTGAAAATGCTGCCGCAGGTGGTCGCCGAGCTGGATGCCTGCGCCAGCACACTGGTGTTCACCAATACCCGGGCGCAGTCTGAAATCTGGTATCAGGCCTTGCTGGAGGCCCGGCCAGATTGGGCCGGGCTGATCGCACTGCATCACAGTTCACTGTCCCGTGACACCCGCGACTGGGTCGAAAAAGCCTTGAAGGAGGGTCTTTTGAAAGCCGTGGTCTGCACGTCAAGTCTGGATCTGGGTGTGGACTTTCTACCGGTCGAACGGGTGCTGCAAATCGGCTCGGCCAAAGGTGTCGCACGCCTGATGCAGCGAGCCGGGCGCTCAGGGCACGCACCGGGGCGCACTTCGCGGGTGACCCTGGTGCCGACGCACAGTCTTGAACTGATCGAAGCCGCCGCCGCCCGCGACGCCGTCGAGCAACGGCGCATCGAACCGCGCCGGTCACCGCACAAACCGCTGGATGTGCTGGTGCAGCATCTGGTCAGCATGGCTCTCGGTGGCGGTTTTCTGCCTGATGAGTTGTACGAAGAAGTCCGCGGTGCCTGGGCTTATCGCGACCTGACGCCTGCGGATTGGGCCTGGGCGCTGGCTTTCGTACGCCATGGCGGGATGTCTCTGACAGCCTATCCGGATTATCGCCGGGTCGAGCCGGACGAGCATGGTGTCTGGCGGGTGCCGGATCCGCGCCTGGCACGGCGCCATCGCATGAGTGTCGGCACCATCGTCAGCGACGCCAGCATCAACCTGAAATTCTGGAGCAAGGGTGGCGGCGGCAAGCAGTTGGGCAGTGTTGAGGAAGGCTTTATTGCCCGGCTCAAACCTGGTGATGGATTTCTATTCGCCGGGCGTTTGCTGGAACTGGTACGGGTTGAAAACATGACGGCTTACGTCAAACGCAGCACCGCAAAAAAAGCCGCCGTACCGCGCTGGAATGGTGGGCGAATGCCACTTTCCAACGAACTCGCCGAAGCCGTGGTCAAGCGTTTCAGTGCCGCCGCGCAAGGTGAGTTTGCTGGCCCGGAAATGCAGGCCTTGCGCCCATTGCTGGAAACACAGGTGCGCTGGTCGGGTTTGCCGACGATCGAAAACCTGTTGGCCGAGGTTCTGAAGTCCCGCGAAGGCTGGCATTTTTTCCTCTATCCCTTTGCCGGGCGTCAAGTGCATTTGGGGCTGGCGAGCCTGCTGGCCTGGCGCGTGAGTCAGCGCCAGCCCGTGACGTTTTCCATTGCGGTGAACGATTACGGTCTGGAATTGCTCAGCGCCACGCCAATCGACTGGGCCGAGCATTTGAATGCCGAGCTGTTCAATGCTGATGATTTATTGGTGGACGTTCTGGCCAGCCTGAACGCCGGCGAACTGGCCCTGCGACGCTTTCGCGAAATCGCCCGAATTGCCGGGCTGGTGTTCGCCGGCTATCCCGGCGCACCGAAAAGCACCCGACAGGTGCAGGCTTCCAGCGGATTGTTTTTTCAAGTGTTCAAACAATATGACGCCGACAACCTGTTGCTCGCCCAAGCAGGGGAAGAAGTCCTACGCGAAGAACTGGATATTCGTCGCCTGGAACAGACATTGGAACGGATCAACGCGATGAAACTGGACGTGCATATGATCAAGCGTCCTACGCCGTTGGGGTTTCCGCTGTTGGTGGAACGCATGCGCGAAAGCATGAGCTCGGAAAAGCTCGCTGACCGGATCAGGCGCATGGTCGGTGATCTGGAGAAAAGCGCTGACCAGGGTGGCTTGCGATGAGCGCGCCCTACCCTGTGCGCCTGGCGGGAGAAGAGCTCTGGCTGTTGCCGGAAAAAGCCCTGTACTGGCCGGCGCAACAGGCGCTGCTGATCGCCGATGTGCATTTCGGCAAGGCCGCTGCCTATCGCAGCCTCGGCCAACCTGTTCCGCAAGGCACCACAGCGAGTAACATCGCGGTGATTGATCAACTGTTGGCGAAGCTGCCCTGTCGGCAATTGATATTTCTCGGCGACTTCCTTCACGGCCCCGGTTCGCATGCCTCGGGCACCATGAGCGCCTTGGCGCAGTGGCGCTCACGCCACGTTGATCTGCCGATGACACTGATTCGCGGCAATCATGACAAGCGCGCTGGCGATCCACCCGCGTCATTGAACATTCGCGTGGTACCGGAGCCGCTGCTGCTTGGGCCGTTTGCGCTGCAACACGAACCGGATCCGCATGCTGAACGGCATGTACTGGCCGGCCACGTACATCCGGTCTATCGGCTGCACGGCAAAGGCCGGCAGAGTCTGCGGCTGGCGTGTTTCAGGTTAGGCGAACGCATCAGTCTGCTGCCGGCATTCGGTGCGTTTACCGGCGGTTATCCGGTAGAAAAAGACAGCAATTGCAGGATCTTCGTCATCGGCGACGACGAAATTTGGCCCTTGTAGGAGCAAAGCTTGCTCGCGAAGCGATCTATCTGACTCATCCGTGGTGGATGAGCGGACATTTTCGCGATCAAGCTTTGCTCCTACAAAAGTACAAGCTACGCGGTGATCAAGCGACCGGGGCCGGTGGCGGTTCGTCCGGCAGGGTTGGCTCACCCGGCTCGGTTGGCTGTTCGTTGGGGGTGTCGGGGTCAGGCTGACCGGGAATTCCACCGGCCATGCTCAAGGCTGGTTGTGCCAACAAGGACCAGGCCAAAACGCCAATCTGATTGGGCTCAAGCCTTGCCAGCTCGGCACTGATATGCGGATCGATCTTCATAAAGCACTCCTCGGCGAAGGCCCGTTTTGCCTCAAGCAAAAACGGGCAGTACACCCCATAGAGTGTCTGCCCGCCAAAGAATTCCCGACATCCGCCGGATGGACCCAATCAGGTACGCGGCAGAGTCACGCCACGCTGGCCCTGGTACTTGCCGCCGCGATCCTTGTAGGAAACTTCACATTCTTCATCGGATTCGAGGAAGAGCATCTGCGCCACGCCTTCGTTGGCGTAGATTTTTGCCGGCAGATTGGTGGTGTTGGAGAACTCAAGGGTCACGTGACCTTCCCACTCAGGCTCAAGCGGGGTCACGTTGACGATGATGCCGCAACGCGCGTAGGTGCTTTTACCCAAGCAGATGGTCAATACATTGCGCGGAATGCGGAAGTATTCGACGGTGCTGGCCAGCGCGAACGAGTTCGGCGGAATGATGCAGACATCGCTGTGGACGTCGACGAAGCTGCCCGGATCGAAGTTTTTCGGGTCGACGATCGACGAGTTGATGTTGGTGAACACCTTGAAGTGATTGGTGCAACGCACGTCGTAGCCGTAGCTCGACACACCGTAGGAGATCACCCGGCTGTCGTCGCTGCCGCGCACCTGGCGCTCGACGAACGGCTCGATCATGCCCTGTTCCTGCGCCATGCGGCGAATCCACTTGTCCGATTTGATGCTCATGGCGGGGTGTCCTGAATAGCGAGGTGGAAAAATTCTGTCCGGCATCTTACCGGGCGCGCCGCCTCGTTCAAAGTGCGCACTGCAATTCTCGGCGATCCCCCATGATTTACGCGGTCTGGCGACGAACCGTCACACCGCCGATCCCTAAATCGAAGAAACCTTCGCAAGAAGCATTGGCACGTTCCGGAAAAAGGGTTAAGGTGGCGCCACTGTGCTGCTTGTGTCACTGAGAATCTCTACACGATATGTTGAATTTCGATCCAACCATCTACAAGAATTTTTCCTGCTCTTTGCACTCAGTCTCGGCCAGGGTTCTTCCTGAGTCGCAGTTATCTTTGTTCAAGGAGTTACACCATGTCTAATCGCCAAACCGGTACCGTTAAGTGGTTCAACGATGAAAAAGGCTTCGGCTTCATCACTCCACAATCCGGTGACGACCTGTTCGTTCACTTCAAAGCTATCCAATCCGACGGCTTCAAAAGCCTGAAAGAAGGCCAACAGGTTTCTTTCATCGCTACCCGCGGTCAGAAAGGCATGCAAGCTGAGGAAGTACAAGTTATCTAACTTGTAGCTTCTTTAGAAAAGAGCCCCGCCCTTAAAAGCGGGGCTTTTTTGTGGGCGTCTGTTTTGCGCAGCCAAAAAAGATCGCAGCCTTCGGCAGCTCCTACTGGGTTAAATGTAGGAGCTGCCGAAGGCTGCGATCTTTTGCTTTATGCCTTACCAGGCCACGCCAAACCCTGCGGTGTAGCGGGTCTTGCTCAAGTCAGCATCATTGGTGCCACTGATGATGTCACGCTCAGCCTTGAGATTGAGCGAAGCCCACTCCGTGACCTTGTAGCGCAAGCCCATCTCGGCATCCAGCGCGTAATCAGCCACGCCCGAAAGCGGCTTGCCGACTTCACCATTGGTGAAGAACTCGACCTTCTTGCCGATCAGGTAGCGGTTGTAGTCCCACTTCATGGCGACGGAATAGAAGTTATCCTTGCTGCCATCGCGATATTCGTAATCCGTGCGGTTAAGCAGAGAGCCCAGAGAGAACGCGCCCAGCTCATCGTCCCAGAATTGGTAGCCCGGACCGGTACCGACCACACGCTGGCGAGCCAGTTCTTCGATGTGATCACGCTTGTAGTTCAGACGGCCCTGCCAGAACCATTGATCCGTGAGGAAGCGGTCCAGGGAATATTCAGCGCGCCAGTTGTCGGTGGTCGTTACATCATCCTGCACTTCGCGGTTGTACTCACCCTCGGCGATATGCCGCCAGCGACCGTGCCGCGCCGTGGTCTTGAAACCGACATCGTAATCATCGGTGTCCTTCTCGGCCCGCTGATAGTCCAGCGCCAGATCGACATTGCCCTTCCAGACCAGATCCTCGACCACCGGTTTCGGTTTGAGAATCTGCTGAATGCTTGCCAGTTCGACGGTCTTCGGCGCTTCGCCATTGGCTAGGGTGACCTTGCCATCTTCCGCCGCTGTCAGCGACTTCGACACCTCACCGGTGTAGGCATCCTGCTTGACCAGCAAGTGCTGATCGCTGTCGAGCGTCTTCACCTCTTTCCAGTCAATCGTGACCGCCCCGGCGTATTTGGTCTGAATCAACAGCTTGCCGCCGTCGAACACAGTAATGGTGCCGCTCAGCTTGTCACCGTTCTTCAACCAGACGGTGTCGGCAAGCAGGGGCGTGGACGCACTGAAAACAGCAAGGCACAGCAGGGATCTGGACAACATAAGCGAATCGGAGGCTCAAGTTTGCGAAAAAAGGTCGGCATTATCCGTAGGAATAAGACCCTGACAAGGACTGACCGGACTATTTCCGATGAGTTCATTTCTCAACTACCCGATCACGGATTACTCTGAAAGCCATCAAACTGTTCATGCTCAGGAACCGCGTACGTGAAAGACCCGCTCGACAGCGTTGAAAACGATGCGCAAATCCGACGCACGGCGCTCTACTCGACCCTCGCACAAGTGCCCGAGGGCAAAGTCGTCAGCTATGGTCAGCTGGCCGAACTCGCCGGATTGGGGCGCGCCGCTCGCTGGGTCGGCCGCACGCTGAGTCAGTTGCCCGGCGATACCAAACTGCCCTGGCACCGCGTACTGGGCGCCGGCGGTCGGATCAGCCTGCCAGTGGGCAGCCCGTCGGGTGATGAACAACGGGCGCGATTACGCACGGAAGGCATCACCGTCCGGAATAATCGTGTGGATATTCAGCGCCATGGCTGGCGTCCGGTAGAGCACAGCGGTTAGAGTGCGCGCTTTGTTTTCGCAATCTTGAGGCAGACTTCAGCCCATGCCCCGTAAAACCTGGCGCGCCGCGCTAGCTGCTTATGCCAGTCCTTCGACGCTCGTGCTGTTGTTGCTCGGTTTCGCTGCCGGCCTGCCGTACATGCTGGTGTTTTCAACGCTATCTGTCTGGCTGCGTGAAGCCGGCGTAGCCCGTGAAACGATCGGCTATGCCAGCCTGATCGGCCTGGCTTATGCGTTCAAATGGGTCTGGTCACCCCTGCTCGACCAATGGCGCCTGCCGTTGCTGGGCAAGCTTGGCCGTCGCCGCTCGTGGCTGGTGCTCTCACAAGTGCTGGTGATACTCGGGCTGATCGGCATGGGTTTCTGTGACCCACAGAAACACCTGTCGTGGTTGATCGCCATCGCCGTTGTCGTCGCATTCGCCTCCGCCACTCAAGACATCGCGGTGGATGCCTATCGCCTGGAAATCGCCGAAGACAACCGCCAGGCGGCCCTCGCCGCCAGTTATATGTCGGGCTATCGCGTGGCAGCCTTGCTGGCGACTGCCGGCGCCTTGTTCTTCGCTGAAGGCTTTGGCTCCACGGGCTTCAACTATAAACACTCGGCCTGGGCCGGCACTTATGCGCTGTTCGGCGCACTGATGATACCGGCGCTGCTGACCACGCTGTTCATGCGCGAGCCGCCAGTGCCACTGCGCACGCAATTGCAGGCCGGGCGCTACACCTTCATGCATCAACTGATGTCGGTGTTTGTGCTGATCATCCTGCTGGTGTCCGTGCCGGCGATGTTCACGCAACTCTACAACACTGATTTCGCCAGCGTGTTGTTCGGCGGCATGAGTCCACTCGATCTGCTGCTGGAAGACCGTGCTTTCCTGCGCGCCATTCTTTATACGCTGCTGACCGGCCTGTGCCTGTCGACCATGGGCCGCCGTGGCCTGGCGCCGGTGTTGACTCCCGTCAACGACTTCATCCTGCGTTATCGCTGGCAGGCACTGTTGCTGCTCGGACTGATCGCCACGTATCGGATGTCGGACACGGTGATGGGCGTCATGGCCAACGTGTTCTACATCGACCAGGGTTTCACCAAGGATCAGATCGCCAGTGTCAGCAAGATCTTTGGCCTGATCATGACCCTCGTCGGCGCCGGCATGGGCGGCCTGCTGATCGTGCGTTTCGGCATTCTGCCGATTCTGTTTATCGGCGGCGTCGCTTCGGCAGCCACCAACCTGCTGTTCGTAATGCTCGCCGACATGGGCCCGGACCTGCAGATGCTGGTGGTCACTATCTCCCTCGACAACTTCAGCTCGGGCCTCGCGACGTCGGCGTTCGTGGCCTATTTGTCGAGCCTGACCAACCTGAAGTTCTCTGCTACGCAATACGCCCTGCTCAGCTCGATCATGCTCCTGCTGCCGCGCCTGATGGGCGGCTATTCCGGCGTTCTGGTCGAGAAATTCGGCTACCACAGCTTCTTCCTTATCACCGCGCTATTGGGCGTGCCGACACTGGTGCTGATCGCCTTGCACTGGTTTCAAGAGAGCCGCCGCGAAGGCCCGACACCGAAGCCCGAGCCTGTACCAACGCCGGTCGCGGAAGAGTCGTAAGACATTTCGCCAATGGCGGGAGGAATCCCGCCGTTGGACCCCACCGCCGGCCACACTTCTGTACGTCAGCAAAACTCGCCGGTACACTGCTCCGTCATTTCCAGTCATAGCAACCGACAACGGCCAACCATGCGCACCAGTCAATTTTTGCTCGCCACACAGAAAGAAACGCCTTCCGATGCGGTCGTCATCAGCCATCAGCTGATGCTGCGCGCCGGCATGATCCGCAAGCTCGCCTCCGGCCTGTACACCTGGCTGCCCATGGGCCTGCGGGTGATGCGCAAGGTTGAAGCCATCGTTCGTGAAGAAATGAACGCTGCCGGTTCTCTGGAAGTGTTGATGCCGAGCACCCAACCGGCCGAGCTGTGGCAGGAATCGGGGCGCTGGGAAGAATACGGCCCTGAATTGCTGCGCATCAAAGACCGCCACGGTCGTGACTTTTGCGCGGGCCCGACCCACGAAGAAGTGATCACCGATCTGATGCGCAACGAGTTGAGCAGCTATAAACAGCTGCCAATCAACCTGTACCAGATCCAGACCAAATTCCGTGACGAAATCCGTCCACGCTTCGGTTTGATGCGCGGCCGCGAATTCATCATGAAGGACTCGTACTCCTTCCACGCGGATCAGGTTTCGCTGCAAATCACCTACGACCGCATGCATGAAGCCTACTGCAACATCTTCACGCGTCTGGGTCTGAAATTCCGTCCGGTGGAAGCCGACAACGGTTCGATCGGTGGCGCTGGTTCGCACGAATTCCACGTACTGGCCGAGTCCGGCGAAGACGATATTGTTTTCAGCAACGGTTCCGACTACGCAGCGAACATCGAAAAAGCCGAAGCCGTGCCACGCGAAACCTCGCGCGCCGCTGCGACTGAAGAGCTGCGTCTGGTCGATACGCCAGACACCAAAACCATCGCGACCCTGGTGGAAAAATTCAATCTGCCGATTGAAAAGACCATCAAGACCCTGATCGTGCGCGCCGAAGAAGAAGGCAAGCTGATCGCGCTGGTGATTCGTGGCGACCACGAACTCAACGAAATCAAGGCAGCCCAGCAACCTGGCGTAGCCAGCCCGCTGGTCATGGCCACCGACGCCGAACTGCGTGACGCCATTGGCGCCGGCGCCGGTTCGCTCGGCCCGCTGAACCTGCCGCTGCCAATCATCATCGACCGCTCGGTCGAGCTGATGAGCGACTTCGGTATCGGCGCGAACATCGACGACAAGCACTACTTCGGCGTGAACTGGGAGCGTGATCTGCCGGTTCCGACCGTGGCTGACCTGCGTAACGTCGTCGCCGGCGACCCAAGCCCGGACGGCAAAGGCACGCTGGAAATCAAACGCGGCATCGAAGTCGGGCACATCTTCCAGCTGGGCAACAAGTACAGCAAGGCGATGAAGTGCGAAGTGCTGGGCGAGAACGGCAAGCCAGTGACCCTGGAAATGGGTTGCTACGGCATTGGCGTTTCCCGCGTGGTGGCTGCGGCCATCGAGCAGAACAACGACGCCAACGGCATCATCTGGAGCGACACCCTGGCGCCGTTCCAGATCGCGCTGGTACCTCTTCGTTATGAAACCGAGCAGGTGCGCGAAGCCACCGACAAGCTGTACGCCGAACTGACGGCGGCCGGCTTCGAAGTGCTGCTGGACGATCGCGACAAGAAAACCAGCCCGGGCATCAAGTTCGCGGACATGGAACTGATCGGCATTCCTCACCGGATCGTGGTCAGCGACCGCGGCCTCGCCGAAGGCAACCTGGAATACAAGAGTCGTACCGAAGGCGAAGCGCAAGCATTGCCGGTCGCCGACGTACTGTCCTTCCTTCAGGCCCGTATCCGCCGCTGAAACCAGATAGAGACGTCATGTTCAAGCGAAACACCTTAGGCCTCGGTGGCACCGCCCTGTGCGGCGCCCTGCTGGTCAGCGGCTGTGCCAATCACATGTCACAGCGCAGCGAGCACGAAGAGCGGGTCGAGCGTAAATTGCTCGACCACAGCCTGCAGATTGATGTCGGTGAGCCTAAGGAGCTTGAGCTGCCGCAGCGACGCGTGAAGATCAACGAACAGAAGACTTTTGAAGTCACCGAGTTCGAAGTGACGCGTCGCTACGATCGCTACACGCCTTACCAGCCTTGGCGCGAGGTCTACGAGATTCCGCTGGGCGTGGTGGCGGTGGTCGGTGGCGTCGGCGCCAACGTGGTCAACGTGTTTGCACTCGGCAACCTGCCGGACAGCGTGACCAAGGATTGGCTGAGTTACGGTTTTGCCGGGCTCAACCCGTTCATGAACGTGCAGTCCAACGGCCGTGCGCAGCAAAACCTTGCAGGTATCGATGAAGTCCAGCGCGACAAGCGCACGGAGTATTCGAGCCTGCCGTGGAGCGAGCGGCCGGTGCAGGTCAAGGCTGGCAAACAGACCTTCGACATGACCACCGACCGCAACGGTGTGCTGCGTGTGAACCTGCTCGACAGCCCATTCGCTGAGCATGACCTCAATTACGTCGGCAAACTGCAGATCAGTGTCGAGGACGCTAAGGATGACGTGCATTCCGACTCATCCCTGGCGATCAGCAGTCACCTGCGTGGCAAGTTGCTCGAAGCGCACGGGCTGATTTATGACGACCTGGAAGACGACGAAGTGAGCCAGTGGGTACACCGGGTCAAACGTCTTTCGGAACTGGGTCTGGAAGAAGAAGCCAGCGAACTGGAACAAAGCCTGATTGAACTGACGCGCAACGATCCTGAGCTGCAGACTGAGTTTCTCAAGTCTTTGACCAAGGATGCCGGGCGTCTGGTGGCGGATCCGGGACCGAACTAAAAGCTAAAGGCATCGCGGGCAAGCCCGCTCCCACAAGGTTTATGGGTGTTCACACAATATGTGTTTCACCATCGAACACTGTGGGAGCGGGCTTGCCCGCGATGACTATCTGCCATACGCCGCAAATCTACCGTTCAAACAACTCCATCTGCTCAAATCCACCGCGCAAATCCTCCAGCCGCACCCCAACCCCCAACAACCGCACCGGTTTCCCCCCGCGATTGAACGCCTGCGTCAGCATCAACTGATAACTGCCCAGATCCCGCCCTGCCCCGGCCTGCTCCAGCGTCGTCTGGGTAAAGTCATGAAACTTCACTTTGACGAACGGCTTGCCCGGCCGATAACTGCTGTCGATCCGCGCCATGCGGGTTTTCAGGGTTTCCAGCAACTCCGGCAACTTATCCAGGCAACTGCGCAAGTCCGGCAGATCGACGTCGTAGGTGTTTTCCACGCTGATCGACTGACGCCGACTGTCGTTGTGCACCAAGCGATCATCGATCCCACGCGCCAGACTCCACAAACGCTCGCCGAAGCTACCGAATTCACGCACCAGCGCCAATTTCTCCCACTCGCGCAGCTGCGAACAGTCGACGATGCCGTGCTTGCCCAGTTTGTCAGCCGTGACTTTGCCGACACCGTGCAACTTGCTCACCGGCAAGCCGCTGACAAAGTCTTCGACCTGATCCGGGGTAATCACGAACAAGCCATTGGGCTTTTTCCAGTCGCTAGCGATTTTGGCCAGAAACTTGTTTGGCGCCACACCCGCAGACACGGTGATGTGCAATTGATTGGAGACTCGCCGACGGATGTCTTGGGCAATCCGCGTGGCACTGCCGCCGAAATGCGCGCTGTCCGACACATCCAGATAGGCTTCATCCAGCGACAGCGGCTCGATCAGGTCGGTGTAATCGCTGAAGATGGTATGGATTTCTTTTGACGCCTCGCGATAGGCATCCATGCGCGGTTTGACGATGGTCAGGTCCGGGCACAGCTTCAAGGCATGCCCCGACGCCATCGCCGAACGCACGCCGTATGCCCGCGCTTCATAGTTGCAGGTGGCGATCACCCCTCGCCGATCAGCCGAACCACCCACCGCCAACGGCTTGCCGGCCAGACGCGGGTCATCGCGCATCTCGATGGCGGCGTAAAAACAATCGCAGTCGATGTGGATGATTTTTCGCTGAGTCATGTCAGAAAAGGAAACGTGGCGAGCCGGATCGGCAGTATCTCACTGACACCTGTATATAGCACCAGTGGTATGAATGTTCTTTTCCACGTGTAGGAAAATCGCTTTGAATTTATTTTCTCAATCGACAAACGACCTTCAATAGAGCTGAAAGCCGCGCCACGCCTGCCCTGCAGCCTGAAAAACACCCGAGAAAAAACGCTAACCGATTGAACCTCAACAGATTTTATCCAGATTGCGGGTTGACACCCCAGCGTTCCTCTGTAGAATGCCGACACACAGACGCGGGATGGAGCAGTCTGGTAGCTCGTCGGGCTCATAACCCGAAGGTCGTCGGTTCAAATCCGGCTCCCGCAACCAAACATCAAAAAAGGCTACTCGAAAGAGTGGCCTTTTTTGTGCGCGTCTGTTTTGTCGATTTCCTCTTCTTATAGAGAAGCCATCGCTAAACAGGAATTCTTTGCATTTCCGAAACTTAAGCCTCCACCTGCGACCGTTTGACGCGAATGCACACTTATTTGACCCTTTATGGGATTAGCGGTTGACACCCCGTCGTTCGTCTGTAGAATGCCGCCACACAG
>NZ_AKJD01000124.1 GCF_000282515.1 Pseudomonas sp. GM80 | reverse complement strand
CTGCGGCAGCTCCTACATGGAACTCTGATTTGTGTATGAAGGGAGGGGGCCCTTCATATGGTCTGTCGGCTAGTTGGGTAAGCGGCGGCTATCCAGTATTCGATTGACCATGAGTTCGCTCAGCATGATCACTTGATGCAGCATCAGCATGGCTCGGCGCTGGGAGTGGTCGACGACGTCGCCGATGTCACGTGCCATGTCGCTGGCGGCTGCCAACGATTCGCAGGCTTCGACGAGCAAGGTTTCTTCGTCCACGGAGGGGTCGACGAGGAAGATCTTGCTGGACTTGCGGGAGGGGATTGAGAGTTTCAGTGAGCCAGGGTTGAGATAGAAGTTGATGGCGCGGTCGGTCGCCTCTTTTATCTTTTGAGGTTCAAGCGTTGGGTCGTACGGGATCGGATCGGCATCCGGTGGGTTTGGCGTTACTTTGAACATAGATGACACCTGTTTTAAAACTTATTGAGGAGCCATCACTCTCGCTACCAAACGATGGGTGGCGGCCATATGTGGGTTGGTAGACCGGTCAAAACAGTAAACCCGGCGCCCCCGAAGGAGCCCCACGCATGGCCACCATATAAAGCCAGCCTCAAAAAAGAGACTGAATAAGGCGACGCCATAACTGTAAATGAAACGGGCTACCAAACCCGGTCACTGTTTTGCAGTGACCGGGAAACGATATAGCCCGCCCCATAGCGGCGTATGCCGGCGGATTCTGTAGTAGGCGTAGGCAACGGCGCAAGCTGACGTAGCCTTTATGGCGTAACAGTTCGTGTAATTTAAACGCGCTTTGAGCGTTACGTTTACGCGCGGAAAACGCCCGCCTCCTTCGTGGTGTTTTCCTACAAACCGTTACTGATCCAGCCGCACAGGTCCCGGGAAGAAATCGGCGTCAGACCACGATTAAATCCTGCCACCGCCCTTTTCCTTTATTGCATGACGGTTTACCAACTCCCGTAAGGAATGCCCCACTTCTCGATATACCGTTTGGACTTCTCACTGACGGGATAGGCGTATCGTCCTTGGGTTTTCCCCTGACTCGGCCCCAGTGGTTCAATCTCAGCCTGAGCTTTCGCCACTTCGACCGGATGGTGACATGAGTCTCTTACCCAAACCTGGATGGCACCGCCGGGAGCTAAACCCAGATAGACCGAAGATATATAGGTAGCTGTCTGGTCTGGAGTTTTCGCGCAGCGTTGATTCACCGATGTCAGCATCAGTTGTCTGGCCTCTTCGGGTATATCCACCCAGGCTCGATAGGTTTGAGGTTCTACGATGGACTGCCAGCGAACGAAGATTCGTTTCGGGAGATCAGCACCCACTACTGCTTTCGCGGAGCTGCCCACACCGTGCCAACCTCGCGCCGACTCTGTTCCATCTTCTGGCTGCCCACCCGATGCTGATCCCTTTCCCGTACGAAGAAACGTCTTTCCTTTGATGTCTTCAACGGCAGTGTCCTCAACCCAGACCTTCATGTAGCGAGGCTCGGTAAACCCGAGCTCCCACCATGGTGATTTGGGGTCGTTTTTTGCTGATAGCGGGTCAGCGTGACAACCGCTCACAAATAGGCTGCACAGCAGGGTTGCGAGTAACTTCATTACCAAAGCGTCCAGTCAGGTACGTGCGGATGTTTCACGCGTATTCCATCTGACGTGGGGGCGTTGATATATACCGCCTTCACGCCACTCCCGTCTCGTCGCCCAAGTGGGTGGTTCCAATTGGCGGAGGTATGGATGTATTTGAGTCTTAGCATTTGCTCGTCCTGCTCCGTGGTGCTGTAGTCCCCCGAGACAAACCGATCGCATAAGGCTTGGAGTTCTGGCGGAACGGCAAACTCTTCAGTTTCAGGAATATCGTTGAAACGCACTCCTTTTGCTTTCGCCTGTTGATGCATCACCCGTAGGCAGACTATCGCCAGCATTCCGCTTACAGGACGCTTGAGCTGTACGGCAGCATAGACGCGCTTGACGCCCGGACTCAATCTGTCCTGCGGACTACTCGGTATCAGAAGTGCAGGAGGCGTAACGATTTCCAGCATTTCAGCGGGCCAGCCTTTGTCGAGCCACTGATTTCTGACATTTACCGCGTCTCGGTAAATCGAGGTGCTGACGACATCTGTGTGAAGGGAAACTTCAAGAGTTTGCATCGGGCTGACGAGTACACACTCATTGGCCTCTTCAAGATAACCCCCACCAATATCGGAATGTACGCCAGGCAAAACAATTTCCTGGTGATCCATTGCTACTCGACTGAGGGCGAAATTACCTCTGCATTCATCTCGCGCGACCAATTGGACAACATCCGTGAAAAACCGCCTGTCCAGGTAAAGCTTGATACCTGTCGCGACAGCGCTTTTGATGTTCCCCAAATTCGACCAGCCAGCAATTGAAGGCACCGTATCGAACAAGCCTATAAAGCCCATGTTGATATCGCTTTTATATTGCTCGCTGAAGGTCGGACTGAAGCGATCAGAATCGCTGCGAAGGATCTCTCCTAATGGGCCTTGTTTGCCGCGTACGATTTCGTTTGCGAAGTGTCGCGCGGCGGCTGCGCCACGACTGAAGCCGAACGTGTCGAAGGTGAGCGATGTAATTTCGCTGCCCGGATTTTCGTCCAATGCCTCCTTGATACGTTGTTTTATCAATACAAATGAAGATTGAACGCGGCCTGCAACACCCGTTTCGCCTCGCCCGGCGCCCGCTCCCAACGTACTGTCCTCTTCACCTGCTCGGGTGCCAATACCTTCGACATACACCATGCGGAAAGCTTGCTTGCGTGGTCCCGCGCCTTCAGCTACTTCAGGCGTGTCGTACAGGTCACTCAGCTTTTTTACATTGCTGACATCATTGCCGTAGCTGCTGTCCGGATTACTCATGTACGGCTGGCAGCTAGCAGGAATGTCTTTGGGCGCAATAGGGTGATGCGCACCACAGATCAGGCCTGCGGCAGCATTATTTGCGTTGTTGCCTGTGCCATCGAAGAACACCCCAATCCTCAGAGCGATCCCGACTTTCTCAGGTTCACGCGCTGGCTCTTTCCCGTGCTTCTCATACTCAGCCCAACGCTGGGCATGAATATCGACGGGTTTGGCTTCTGCGTAGCGATGGTTTTTTGGTGGGTTGGGGACGTAACCACTCAATCCTTGATTCCTTGTTCTGATCCTTGAAGAACGGCGCGAAGGGTGACAGTCGAGACTGCGCGGCACAAGCCGTGGCCCTGTGCCAGCGTTGTTCAGACCGCGTTTAGTGACGAGGGTTTCCCCTCGTCGCGGTGGGTGGTCAGAGGGCGATTTTTACGCTGTCCAACGCCTGATTTACTGCGAGTTCGCCGAGCATCACGTTCTGCGCAATGCCGAACGCAGTCTTGCGGTGGGACTTGTCGAACTCGGGGCGAAGTTGATGAGCATTTCACTGGCCGAACCGAGGGCTTTGCTGTCGTTGGCGACGGATTTATTTTCGAAAAGCACGCCGGTCTTGTTTGATTCGCTGGTTTAGTGACAAAGGGAAGTTCGCGCCTGATCGGGAGCAAGCTCCCCTCGCCACAGATTGTGGGCTGCTCGGACTATTTCATTCCGGTTGCGACCTCTGAAACTGGCTGCTTCAGTTCAACGTTATCCAACGCCTTGTTGACCGCCAATTCGCCCAACATCACTACTTGAGCGATGCCTTGCAAGGTGTGGCGATTCGGCCCGTCCAGCGTTCCGGCGAAATCGCCGAGCATTACCGTTGCCGATGCCAGGGACTCGCAGGCGTTTGCCAGTAATGATTCGGTGTCGGTTTGCGGGTTGACCATGAACATGTTGCTGGGGCTGTAGGGTTCGGGTTTGCTCGTGCCTGCTGGTAAAAGGTA
>NZ_AKJD01000123.1 GCF_000282515.1 Pseudomonas sp. GM80 | reverse complement strand
GCTGACCAATGACGTGCAAGGCGCCGACCGTGTAGCCAGCGGCCCAGTGACGGCCGGCACATTCACCGGGACCTACGGCACCTTGGTGCTCAACGCCAACGGCACCTACACCTACACGTTGAATACCAATGACGCCGATTTCAAAAACCTGCACGGTGGTGGCAACGGCACGGAAACCTTCGCCTACACGATTACCGATTCCGACGGCGATACCAGCACCGCCAACCTGGGCAGATCCACAACAATGACGATCCGGTGATCATCAACGGCCTCGACGTCAATGGCGGCGAACTGACCGTCTATGAGAAAAACCTCACCGACGGCACCAGCCCTGACACCCCGGCGCTGACCCAGAGCGGCACGTTCACCGTCACGGCGCTCGATGGCTTGCAAACCCTGACCGTGGGTGGCATTAACGTGGTCACCGGTGGTGTGGCCGCAGGCTTCCCGCAATCAATCGTCACGCCGCTCGGCAGCACGTTGACCATCACCGGCTACAACCCCAATACCGGTGTGGTCAGTTACAGCTATACCCTGGTCGATAACGAAACCCATCCGAACGGTAACGGCGCCAACAGCATCACCGAGAATTTTAACGTGGTCGCCACCGACACCGATGGCAGCACCGCCAGCGGCCAGATCAACGTCAACATCGTCGATGACCTGCCGAGCGCACACCCTGATGCGGCGTCGGTGGCGGAGGGTGGCACCGTCAGCGGCAACGTGCTGGACAACGACATCGGCGGCGCGGATGGCCCGGCCGTCACCGGTGCAGTGGTTGGCGTGCGCGCAGGCGCCGACACCTCGACCTCGGCCATTGGCGGCCTCAACAGCAACATCAACGGCACTTACGGTTACCTGACGCTCGACGCCAACGGCAACGCCGTCTACCACAGCAATCCGAATACCGTGAATGGCCCGGGCGCAGTGGATGTGTTCACCTACACCGTGCGCGATTCCGATGGCGACGAAAGCACCACCACCATCACCATCGACGTCTCCAACAGCAAACTGTGTGCGACCAGCGACACTGACGTCACCGTTTACGAAAAAGCCCTCGACCTGACCAAGGATGGCGCCGACCTAGCGCCGGGTACGGTCATCGGCAGCGACCCGACCAGCACCGGCGAAACCGCGTCCGGCACGCTGGTCGGTTCGGTCACCGGTGCGGTCGGCGCGATCAGCTATGCGCTGGTCGGCAGTGCCACCGGCAATTACGGGCAGATCGTCCTCAACCCCAACGGCACTTACACCTACACCCTGACGTCGCCAGCGAGCACCACGCCGCATGCCGACGACGGTGCCAACACCCTGACTGAAACCTTCACTTATCAGGCCACCGATTCGCTGGGCAACATTGTCACCAGCAGCATCGTCGTCAGCATCGTCGATGACGTGCCCAAAGCCGTGAACGACAGCAACGCCAACAGCGCTTCGGAAACCCAGTTGACCCTGACCGGCAACGTGCTGACCAACGACGTGCAAGGCGCGGATGTGGTGGCGACCGGGCCGAATGCCGGGCCGATCACCGCCGGTACGTTCACCGGAACCTACGGCACGCTGGTGCTCAACGCCAACGGGACTTACACCTACACGCTGAACCCTAACGATGCCGATTTCAAAAATCTGCACGGCGGCGGTAACGGCACCGAGACGTTTACCTACACCCTGACCGATGCCGATGGCGATACCAGCACCGCCAACCTGGTGCTGAACATCCACAACAATGACGATCCGGTGGTGCTCAACGGCCTCGACGTCAACGGCGGTGAACTCACCGTCTACGAGAAAAACCTCAGCGACGGCACCAGCCCCGACACGCCGGCGCTGACCCAGAGCGGCACGTTCACCGTGACCGCGCTGGATGGCCTGCAAACCCTCACCGTCGGCGGTATCGCCGTGGTGACCGGCGGTGTGGCGGCAGGCTTCCCGCAGTCGATTGTTTCGCCCTTGGGCAGCACGTTCACCATCACCGGCTACAACGCGACGACCGGCGTGGTCAGTTACAGCTACACCTTGGTCGATAACGAAACTCACCCGAACGGCAACGGCGCCAACAGCCTCACCGAGAACTTCAACGTGGTGGCGACCGACACCGATGGCAGCACCGCCACGGGTCAGATCAACGTCAACATCATCGATGACCTGCCAACCGCCAAACCCGACACCGGTTCGGTGGCAGAGGGCGGGACGGTCAACATCAGCGTGCTCGGCAACGACATCAGCGGTGCCGATGTCGCGGCCACGGTGGTCGGCGTGCGCGCCGGCAGCAGCACCGGGACCTCTGCGGTGGGCGGCCTCAACAGCAACATCAACGGTAACTTCGGCTACCTGACCCTCGACGCCTTGGGCAACGCTGTCTACCACAGCAACCCGAACTCGGTGAGCCCTCCGGGCGCCACCGATACGTTCACCTACACCATCCGCGACAGTGACGGCGATGAAAGCACCACGACCATCACCATCAATGTCGCCGACAGCAAACTGGTGGCCTCGGTCGATCAGGACGTGACGGTGTATGAAAAAGCCCTCGACCTGACCAAGGACGGCGCCGATCTGGCGCCCGGTACGGTCACCGGCAGCGACCCGACCAGCACTGGCGAAACCGCAACGGGCACACTGGTTGGCGCGGTCACCGGCGGCAGTGGCGCGATCACCTACACCCTGGTCGGCAGCGCCACCGGCACCTATGGGCAGATCCAGCTCAACGCCGACGGCACCTACACCTACACGCTGACCTCGGCGCCGAAAACCACGCCGAACGCCAACGACGGAGCGAACACCCTGAGCGAAAGCTTTACCTACAAAGCCACCGATGCACTGGGCAACAGCACCACCAGCACCCTCGTGGTCAATATCGTCGACGACGTGCCGAAAGCCGTGGCTTCGGACCGTTCAGTGGCAGCGGTGGAGATCGATTCCAACCTGCTCATCGTCCTCGACATCTCCGGCAGTATGGCCGACGCCTCCGGCGTGCCGGGCCTGTCGCGGCTGGCGCTGGCCAAGCAGGCGATCAGCGCCTTGCTCGACAAGTACGACGACCTCGGCGATGTGAAAGTGCAACTGGTCACCTTCAGCAGCAACGCCACTGACCGAACCACGGTGTGGGTCGATGTGGCGACAGCGAAGACGATTCTCGCCGGTTTGACGGCGGGTGGCGGCACCAACTACGACGCCGCCGTGGCGGTGATGCAAACCGCGTTCAACACCTCGGGCAAACTCACCGGGGCGCAGAACGTCGGTTACTTCTTCTCCGACGGCAAACCCAACGAGGGCGACATCAATGCCGCCGACGAAGCCGCGCTGAAAAACTTCCTCGATGCCAACAACATCAAGAACTACGCGATCGGCCTCGGCAGTGGCGTGAGCAACGCCAACCTCGACCCGCTGGCCTATGACGGCATCAGCCACACCAACACCAACGCGGTGGTGGTCACCGACCTCAACCAGCTCAACTCGGTGCTCTCGGGCACCGTGGTCGGCGCACCGGTCACCGGTTCGTTATTGGGCGAGGGCGGGACGTTCGGCGCCGACGGCGGCTTCATCAAATCCATCGTGATCGACGGCACTACCTACACCTACGATCCAAAAGCCCTCGGCGGCCAAGGCTCGCTGACGCCGAGCGGCAGTACCAATCACGGTACGTTCAACACCGTGAACAACACGCTGAGCATCGCCACCAACAATGGCGGCACACTGCTGATCAATCTCGACAGCGGCGATTACACCTACACCTCGCAGAAAACCACCGCCGTGGTCATCACCGAGAACATCGGTTTCACCGTCAGCGACAATGACGGCGACCTCGCCAGCTCGACGCTGACCGTAAAAGTGATTCCCAATGCGCCACCAGTGGCCGTGGACGACCACGTCATCACCAACGTGCTGTCGGGCAACATCGTCGTGCCGGGCGAGCTGCTGCTGGCCAACGACACCGATCCCAATGGCGACACGCTCAATGCCACTCCGACCAGTTTCAACACTGGCTGGATCTCGAAAGCGGCGGACTTCACCGGCACCGGCGCGATCAACTTCACCGGCACTAACGTCAATACCGCCGCCAACCAGAACCTCGCCAACGTGCGCAACTCGTTCAGTGCCAACGCCGCGACGATGACCGCCGTACTGGTGGTCAGCGGTTACCTCGGCGCTGTGACCAACAGCAACGCCAACGATGAAGACCGCATCACCGTGAACCTGCGCCAGGGCGAAACTCTCAACCTTGACCACAACCTGGCGGCCGGTCACGTCACCATGGAGTACTCGATCAACGGCGGCGCCTACACAACCCTGGCGGACGGGCAAACCCTTACCGCATCGGCCGATGGCGTCTATCAGATCCACATCACCAACATCACCAACACCTCGGGCGGCAATGCCAACGCGGCGGAAAACTACCAGCTGACCATGACCCTCAACTACGCCGGGGCGCACGACATCACCCCGGATTACCACGGCACCTATACCGCCAACGACAACCATGGCGGCAGCGACACGGCCAACGTCAGCATCAGCTACCAGGACGGGCACACCCTCACTGGCACGTCAGGTGACGATGTGTTGGTGGCCGGCACCGGCGACAACATCCTCAACGCTGGCGACGGCAATGATGTGTTGACCGCAGGCTCAGGCAACAACGAGCTGCACGGCGGTGCCGGCAATGACTTGCTCTACAGCGGCCCGGGCAATGACCTGCTCGACGGCGGCAGCGGTATCGACACGGCCAGCTACGCCCACGCCACCGCCGGTGTGACGGTAAACCTCGGCCTGCTCGGTGCGCAAAACACCCTTGGCGCTGGCACGGATACCCTGACCGGCATCGAAAACCTCGTCGGCTCGAACTTCAACGACACCCTGACCGGCGACAACAATAACAACGTGATCAACGGCGGGCTGGGCAACGACATCCTCAACGGTGGCGGCGGTGACGACCTGTTGATCGGCGGCATGGGCAACAACACCATGACCGGTGGGCCTGGCGCTGACACCTTCCAGTGGCTCAAGGGCAACAGTGGCCATGACTTGATCACCGACTTCACCCCCGGCACCGACAAGCTCGATCTGTCGCAACTGCTGCAAGGCGAAAACGGCACCACGGCGTCGCTGGATGACTACCTGCACTTCACCGTCACCGGCACCGGCGCCTCGGTCCTCACCAGCATCGACGTCAGCGCCATGGCCGGCGCCACGCCGAACCAGACGATCGACCTGGCCGGCGTCAACCTCGCCAGCCACTACGGCGTAACGCCGGGAGCGGGCGGGGTGATTGCTGGCGGGCACGACACGGCGACGATCATCAGCGGCATGCTGAATGATCATTCGTTGAAGGTGGATACGGTGTAAGCGCCGTCTGAAACGAAAAAACCCGCCGTCCCGTACAACCGGGACGGCGGGTTTCTTCTGCCTCACGTGATCGTTCCCACGCTCTGCGTGGGAATGCAGCCCGGGACGCTCCGCGTCCCTTCCAAAGCCGAACGCGGAGCGTCCGTTGAGGCATTCCCACGCAGGAGCGTGGGAACGATCATCGCGTGTCGCTACTGCGGCAACTCCAGATTATCCATCACCCGATTCACCGCCAGTTCCCCGAGCATGATCAGTTGCGCAATCCCCAACAGCGTCCTGCGCTGCGACGCGGGTATGAGGTGGGCGAAGTCATGAGCGATAGTTCTGGCTGAGGCGAGTGTTTCGCTGGCATCGGCCAGCAGTTCTTCGTTTTTGAAGTCTGCGGTCACGGCGTACATCCGGCGGGTTTTTCGCGGCGGTGGGGTTGAGCCGGGTGGGCAGAGATAGTGGTCGAGGGCGCGCTCGGCGGCGTCGTTGAGCTTTTTTGAATCGAGGGATTCGTAGGGTGAGGCGAGATCGGTTTCGGGCGGGTTGGGTGTTGGTTTGATCATGGTGAAGCTCCTATAAGAGTGGAGCCGCCCAGAACTGTCGCTAAACAGGAAGGTGGCGGCTGTACGCAGGTTAGCGAACCGGTTATAGGCACCCGGCAGACCCGAGGGTCTCCCGCATACAGCCACCATAGCGAAGTTGCAGACATTGAATCTGCCACAAAGCATGAAGCGCTGATGCACCTATTACAGATTTGGGTCGCTAAACCCGATCGCTGACTCTTCAGCGACCGCACCACAATAGAACCCGACCCCAAGGCGCACAAGCCGGCGGATTCTGGCGTAGCTGTAGGCAAAGGCGCAAGGATGTGTAGCCTGTAAGGCGTGTCTGGAGGTGTCTCTTAAACAGCCCGAGATTTCGACAGGGTGTGTCGTATGGCTGTAGAGAATGGCAAATGGGCGATGCTCTGAATCTCGTCTTGCAGAAACTCCTGAAGATCGTCTGACGACAGTTCTTCGGCTATCGCCATCAGATCCTCAACCGTTTTCTGGTGAGGGCGGATTGCCTCTCGTCTCATGGCACGCAAGGCCCCGTTTTGCGCGTCCAGATTGAATATGCGCAGCGTCTCGACGGCGCGCGTCCGCGCCCGGTCATCCAGATTAATGAGTGGGCTGATTGTGCCGTCACTGATAAAAAGCAAAAAACCGTCTGGATCATCCACGTCAGGTTTAAGCAGGTTTTTGTGATCGTAGGGTGGGCAATTGTCTTTGAATTTTCCGCAGGCCTCTTCCCGACAACATGAATTGAAGAGATTGGTCCATTCGAATGTACCTTGGGTATATCCGTGCCTTTGTCGAAAGTGCTCGATATGCGAATGTCCTATCGTGCTGATATCCGCTTCACAGTAGGCGCAACGAGTATCTTGCATAGCGTGAAGGCACTGGCGGATCTGCTCTTTGTCTGCATGTGTCACATCAGCCCATTTATTTATTCCATGCCTATAACGAGCAAGACAGTTTGGAGTGGTACCTCGAATCAGTTTTCGCATCCGCCCGACTTCCTTATTTTTTTTGTGTCAGTTGTTTGCGTTTGAATGTTTCGAGGCGAATCAACCGATCACAGTCAAGCATGTCCGGATGCTGAGTACCAAAATGCAAGTTCAGGTATTCGCGTAGCACCAAACCTTGTTGTGATTTATGCAGTTCTTGCTGAATCAGCGCCATGTACTCGCTTAATTTGCGAGAAGGCTCATTGTCAGGTGTGGGATCAATGCCCATCACGTATGCCAGGACTTGTGAACTGGCGACCCCTTGAGTCTGTTGATCGACATTGCTGATTTTTACTTGCAGCAATTTGTCTTCAGTTACGGTGTGCAGGACACGGATACACTTTGCCTGAACCGAGGTAATAACTTGCGGACTATGTGTCGTGACAATGAACTGAATATTTGGAAAAGCACCGAGCAGATCAGGTATGACCGTTTGTTGCCACGCAGGATGAAGGTGCATGTCGACCTCATCGATCAATACCACACCCGTGCATTGGTGAGGTGCGGTAATGCCCAAGTGGGGGTTTAGCTTTATGCAGCGATAGGCAATATCTGCCGCCAAAGCGACGATGTTACGGATACCGTCGCTGAGTTGGCTGACTTTCAGCATCCCATGAATTGGATGCTCAAGTACAAGATCGGAAAACTCACTGCTATAAGCCAGATTTCTCCAGCCAGTTTGAGTCGCGAGGACAGCATTTACTGCATTCTGGACAGCCAGTACCGGATGCGCGAACTCATCCTTGACATCAATACTTAGATGTCCGCGTTCAATGTTGCGAATTTGCTCATCGCGGTAACTGCGGAAAATTCGCGTGTACCACTTAGCGAAGTGCTTATAGCTGGATGCCGGATCCAGACAATCGCGGTAGGCGTACGTCCTGGAAAATTCGGCGTTTTCCGCCTTCTCGAATGCAGCGGTCAGCTTTTTCTGACTCCAGAGCCGACCAGTGCCGTAGTAGGCCAGAACGGGTAAGTCGAATGGAGGCTGGTCCGAAACTGCGCGGTTGAAAATCTGGACCTCTAGGGCTTCGGCTGCTGCCTCAAGCTTGTTGGCCGCGTCATCACCGCGGGTCTGTGTGCCTTTACGAATGCTTTCACGGCGCCGAGTCCACTCCCAGTTTTGTCCATGCAGAGTTGCTTGAGCAGACAGTCGAGCAGGAAGAGATGGTTCCATTTGATGCGCTTTTAGGGGGCGCAAAAAAACGTCTTCCGGATGAATTCCGGTGATGTCATTGGTAGTGCTGCCGAGGTCAAATCCGCGAACGTAAGGCCACAACGCCACCTTGATAGCATCCAACAGACTTGTCTTGCCTTGACCGTTGCGCGCGACCAACAAAGTCAGCTGAGTATCGAGTTCAAGTGTCAGCGATGGGAAACAACGGTAGTTTTCCAGCTCCAGCCTGATCAGTTTCACAGACTTTCCTCCATGTAGACCGATGCCAGGCTGCGGCAGTGGTGGTGTTGCCAAGGATCAGATTTGGCGCAAATTCTACTGTGATTGGAAACAGGTGCATACCTGTCCTCTATCCAGTAGTGCATCAAGGTTTGCGCAAGGTCTTCTGCCGCAAAATATAAACCGTCACCAACACCGCACTCGTCAACATAAACCCCCGCGCCCACGGCAGTGGCACCAGATAGCACGAGAACAGAATGCTCGCCCACATCAGGCCGATCGCATAGACCTTGCCCTTGAGCGGAATGCCGTTGCCATTGAGGTAGTCACGAATCCATGGCCCCAGCCTTGGATGCTCGACCAGCCATTGATAGAAACGCGGGGAGCTGCGCGCGAAGCAGGCCGCTGCGAGCAGGAGGAATGGGGTGGTGGGCAGGACGGGCAGGAAGATGCCGATCACCCCCAATGCCACGCTGAGCCAGCCGATGGCCAGCAGGATGTAGCGCAACATCAGGGAGCGGTTGCCTATGGGATTGTCCATAGGCCGGACCTTAGTGGTGACGTGGCTTGAGGATCGCCGGTTTTTCGTCGGGCGCCTGGCACAGCAGGTACAGGGCGGTCAGGGCTTCCGGGATCTGCACGATCATGTCGTCCATCAGGTTGGCGTCCTTGGCGATGTCTTCGAATTCTGGCTGTTCGTCGAACAGGCCCGAACCGACCATGATCGGCAGGAGCATTTCGCTGACTTCATCTTCAGCTGTTTCGAACCAGGCTTCTTCGCGCAGGAACACGCCTTCCATGAAACCGATGCACCAGCCGCGCAGTTCGGAATCATCCGGCTCTTCACCCAGATCCAGATCGCATGGCAGCTCGAACTCTTCATCGGAGGCCAGTTGACGGGCGATGTGCGCCTTGAGGCCGATCAGCGTGGCTTCGATTTCTGCGCGCTGGGCGTCATCGGCGTAATGCGGCTCTTCGGCGAACAGGGCGTCGATCCACTCACGCTCCGGTACGTCTTCGGCACAGATCGACAGCGCGGTCAGGTAACCGTGCGCGGCCACGTAATCCAGCGCCTCGTCATGCAGCTCGTCGGCATCGAGGAAAACTTGCAGGCGGGTCAGTTGCTCAGCGAAGGACATTACGGGGCTACCTTGGGGGAATAAACAATGCGGGAATTCTAGGCCTTCTTGCGCTCTCAAGCCAGCCGCACGGCAGATTTGCCCGGCTGCGCCCTGCATATCCCCTGTAGGAGCTGCCGAAGGCTGCGATCTTTTGATTTTATTTTTTTAAAGATCAGCATCAAGATCCAGATCAGAAGATCGCAGCCTGCGGCAGCTCCTACCGGGCATGACTGGATTCGAAGGTATAAGCGGCGCCCTGTGCAGGGGAGGGCTCGGGTATACTGCCGCGTTTTGCGCTCCCTGCCCGCATTGCGGCCGTCATGCAATGCGTTCTTACGATTCTGCGGTGCAGCCTTGGCCGTCATGAACCAGCCTTGCAGGGATGTTTTTGTGATTTTTGGAGTTTTTATGCTCGAACAGGCTCAACGCGTCCTCAAGGACATCTTCGGCTACGACAGTTTCCGTGGCCGTCAGGGTGCAATCATTGAGCGCGTGGCCAGTGGCGGGGATGCGCTGGTATTGATGCCTACCGGTGGCGGCAAGTCGCTGTGCTTCCAGGTGCCGGCGCTGCTGCGCGAAGGCCTGGCGGTGGTAGTGTCGCCGCTGATCGCGTTAATGGACGACCAGGTCGCCACCCTTGAAGAGCTGGGCGTGGCCGCCGCTGCGCTGAACTCGACATTGAGCGCCGAGCAGCAGCGCGACCTCGCCGCGCGGATCAAACGCGGCGAAGTGAAGATGTTGTATCTGGCGCCCGAGCGCCTGGTTCAACCGCGCATGCTGTCGTTCCTGCAAGGCTTGAACATCGCGTTGTTCGCCATCGACGAAGCGCACTGTGTATCGCAGTGGGGCCACGACTTCCGTCCGGAATACCTGCAACTGGGCCAGTTGGCGGAGCTGTTCCCGGACGTGCCGCGTATCGCCCTGACCGCCACCGCCGACAAGCGTACCCGCGAAGAAATCGTCACGCGCCTGCATCTGCAGAACGCCGAGCGCTTCCTGTCGAGCTTCGACCGCCCGAATATTTTTTACCGCATCGTGCCCAAGGAACAGCCGCGCAAGCAGTTGCTGGCGTTCCTCGCCGAGCGGCGCAGCGACGCGGGCATCGTTTATTGCCTGTCGCGCAAGAAAGTCGAAGAAGTCGCAACGTTTTTGAGCGAGCAGGGCTTCCCGGCGCTGCCGTATCATGCCGGTCTGCCGAACGATCTGCGCGCCTTCAACCAAAAGCGCTTCCTCAATGAGGAGGGCCTGATCATGGTTGCCACCGTGGCGTTCGGCATGGGCATCGACAAGCCCAACGTACGCTTTGTCGCGCACCTCGATCTGCCGAAATCCCTGGAAGCGTATTACCAGGAAACCGGTCGCGGCGGCCGTGACGGTCTGCCCGCGGATGCGTGGATGGCCTACGGTCTGCAAGACGTGGTGATGCTCAAGCAGATGCTGCAAAACTCCGAAGGCGACGAACGGCACAAGCGTCTGGAGCAGCACAAGCTCGACGCCATGCTCTCGCTCTGCGAAGAGACTCGCTGCCGTCGGCAGACCCTGCTGGCGTACTTCGACGAAGACATGCCCGAGCCATGCGGCCATTGCGACAACTGCGTCGATGGCGTGCAGACCTGGGACGCCACCGAGCCTGCACGTCAGGCGTTGTCGGCGATTTTCCGTACCGGCCAGCGCTATGGCGTCGGCCATCTGGTCGACGTGCTGCTGGGCAAGGACAACGAAAAAATCCGCAGTTTCGGCCATCAGCACCTGTCGGTGTGGGGCGTCGGCAAGGCGTTGAGCGAGAGCGAATGGCGCTCGTTGTTCCGCCAGTTGGTGGCGCGCGGGCTGGCCGATGTCGATCACGAGGGCTACGGCGGTCTGCGCCTGAACGACAGTTGCCGGCCGTTGCTCAAGGGCGAAGTGAGCCTGGAGCTGCGCCGCGATCTCAAGCCGCAAGCCGCCGCCAAGACCAACAGCAAAAGCCCCGCCAGCCAGCTGGTGCGCGGCGAAGAGCGCGAACAGTGGGAAGCGTTGCGTGCGCTGCGGCGCAAACTCGCCGAAGAACACGGTGTGCCGCCGTACGTCATCTTCCCCGACTCGACGCTGCTGGAAATGCTCCGCAGCCAGCCGACCTCGCTGGCGGAAATGGCCACGGTCAGCGGCGTCGGTGCACGCAAGCTGGAGCGCTACGGCGAGGCCTTCCTCGAAGTGCTTGGCGGCACAGTCGAGGCGCCGAAAGCGGTCGCCGATGTGCGCCACGAGCTGATCACTCTGGCCCGTGCCGGCATGACGCCGTTACAGATCGCCGGTCAGTTGCAGTGCTCGGAAAAGAACGTCTACACGATGCTCGCCGAGGCGATTGGCAAGCAACAGTTGTCGCTGGAACAGGCGCTGGACTTGCCTGAAGAACTGATGGGCGAAGTGCAGGACGCGTTCCTCGATGGCGAAGGCGAGTTGCCGTCGGTCGCCGAAATCGCCGAGCTGTTCGCCGGTCGTGTGCCGGAAGGCGTGCTGTATTGCGTGCGGGCTGCGCTGCAATCGGAATTCGAAATGTGAGGTGGCGTTTGCGCCAAGCCCTGTACAGTTGTAACGATTCAGTACAGGGCGACTCTTGCCTATAACTGCAGCTCATGCTTAGCTGGCTAATAATTAGAAATTCTTTATTTTTCAGTCTAACCGTGAGTGTTTTATGCCGTTAACCGATCAACACCGCTTTGGCATGCAACTGGCCCAGATGTCCCGTGGCTGGCGCGCCGAACTGGACCGCCGGCTCGCCGGCCTCGGCCTGTCTCAGGCGCGCTGGCTGGTGCTGCTGCATCTGGCACGTTTCGAAGACGCACCGACCCAGCGTGAGCTGGCGCAAAGCGTCGGTGTCGAAGGCCCGACCCTCGCACGTTTGCTCGACAGCCTGGAAAGCCAGGGCCTGGTGCAACGCCAGTCCGTAATGGAAGACCGCCGGGCGAAAAAAATCGTCCTCTGCGCCCCGGCTCTGCCGCTGATCGAACAAATCGAAACCATCGCCACGCAACTGCGTCACGAATTGTTCGAGGGCGTCGACGAGGCGGATTTGAAGGTGTGCATGCGTGTGCACGGGCACATCCTGGCCAACCTGGAAAAATCTTGAGGCACAAGCCTGTGCCGTTTTTTTGAGAGATCGCGCTGAGCCGACTATAAGAACTACTGGGCAATATCGTGTTCGTACCGGATGTGCGAACGCATAGAAGTCGGTTTTGCTTATTTAAGGGATGCTCATGCTCGCAAGTTGGCAGGTGGTACTGCGCGGTGGCGCCAAAGGGCTGCTGGTCGCTGGCATATTCAGCTTTTCGACCGCGTCGATGGCACTGGGGCTGGGTGACATTACTGTTCACTCAGCCCTCAATCAGCCGCTCAAGGCCGACATCGCATTGGTCGATGTCGGCGCGCTGACGCAAAATGATCTTTCGGTGAGCCTGGCCACGGCCGATGAGTTCGGCCAGGCTGGGGTCGAACGGGTGTTCTTCCTCAACGACCTGAAGTTCGTGCCGATCCTGCATGGCAATCGCCAGATGATCCGCGTGACCTCCAGCAAACCGGTCAATGAACCCTTTCTGAATTTCCTCGTACAGCTCAGTCAGCCCAACGGCCGCTTGCTGCGCGAGTACACCGTGTTGATCGACCCGCCGGGTTCGCCGGGTATCGTGCCGGCCACCGACGAGCCGGACCCACGACCACAGTCTTCCGGTTTCCCTACTGAAGAACCCGCTACCGCGCCGCCTCAGGCGGCGCAGGGCAAGCGCGAAGCCACACCGGCGCCACCACCGCCGGCGGCGGCGGCC
>NZ_AKJD01000122.1 GCF_000282515.1 Pseudomonas sp. GM80 | reverse complement strand
TCAATCCCTCCACTCAGCCTTCCGACGTCGCCCGTGGATCAAGATCAAGAGCTGCAGCCGAGCTAACGCTCATCCTGTTGAGTGGTGAGAAGCAGAAGCAGAAGCGGTGTGCGTTCTGCTTTTGCTCTTCGTAGGAGCAGAGCTTGCTCGCGATGGCGGCCAACCTATTTATTACAGACTGCACAAAAACCCTGTGGGAGCTGGCTTGCCAGCGATGGCGGCCCGCCAGCCGAGCATTTTCTTCAGTTGGCGGCAATCTCATGTAGGAGCTGCCGCAGGCTGCGATCTTGTGATCTTGTGATCTTGTGATCTTGCCTCTGACGTCGAACATCAAAAGATCGCAGCCTGCGGCAGCTCCTACATCGGCAGTGGGTGTTTAAACGCGTTTCGAAATGGGTGAACCTTCCCACAAGGTTTTCAGGTTGTCCGTCGGACGTGCGCTCTCTAGGCTTGGGTTGTCGCCGAAAACTCGGCGATCGGGTGTGAGAGCCCTTAGGAACTGTTAATCCAACACCAGTACCACCATAATTGCCGCCGGCTTTTTGCTGCCCTGCAATTTTTATGGCGGCTGTGTGCGGGCGAACTTCGGTTCGGCCGGGCTTGTTCCTACCGGTTTCTCACTCCGCACATAGCTGCCACCACTCCGCCGCGTGAGAAACGGCACGTGTTGGCTTTTGACAAGGAACATTTCCATGACTAAGCCCGTACCCGATCCCCCCTTCGAAACAACAACCCCCCTCGAAGACGCCATCCGCGCCGACGACCAGCTAAAAAACCGCGAAGCCATAAAACGCGCCCTCGATTTCTACCTCAGCCCCGACCCGATAAAACCACGCTTGCCCAGCACGATGTTCCTCATCCACCCGAACATCGACACCGAAAGCCTGCTCGCCCACGCTTGCGAATCCCTGGCCTCGGCCAATGTGATGGCCGGCGATTTCGCCGATCAGCTCAGCCGCCCGCAACGCAGCACGGCACTGGCCATCCAGCAGATCGTCATGCTCGCCGAACTGGCGGTCAACCGTGTTTTGGATCGGGTTGATCCCCAGCCCTGATCAGGCAGGAACACCGCGTTATCGTTCATCGCGAGCAGGCTCACTCCTACAGAGAGAATGCATTTCACATGTGGGAGTGAGCCTGCTCGCGATGACGGTATAACGGTCCCAATTCGGGACTTGTTTGCCAACTATCCTGCTCAAGATCCTCCCCTGTTCGCGGATAAACATTATGTAGCCTGGGTTTTCCGGGCCGCTCACCTCGGGAGGGTCTAGACATGAAGCTGAAAACCGCTCTGCCGTATGTGCTGCTCTTGCTTCCACTCGCAGCCTTCGCTGCACCTGGCAGTCAATCTGGCGAGATCCGTTTTACCGGGCAGATCGTCAATTCCGGCTGTGCGGTCGCACGTGTCGGCGCGTTGTCCGCCGCGCAGTCCCGTCAGGTCGAAATCAAGCCTGGTCTGAAAGTCGAGGTGGACACTGATCGCAACGCTTGCGGCCATCAGTCGCTGCCGATCTCCATGAGCTACGAAGCGCTGAAGACTTCGACCGATAAAGGCATCGTCACCATCACCTACCTGTGAGCCGTTCGGCGTGCGCTGTAAATCTTCAGGTGCCGAGCCATGGCGCGCAGGTATACTGCGCGCCTTCGCGGCTCACTGTTCGGGCCCGACTTTTTGCTTTCCGGAGCTTTTATGACTTCCCCGACCCTGCCGCCGGTTGACGACGCTGTCAGCGATGTCTCGGCTGAACTGGCCGATACCAGCGACACCAAAGCCGAAATTCCGGCCTTCAAGTTCCCGTTCAAACCGGGCGAGCTGGCTTCTGCCAAAGGCTCTAACCAGCCTTGGTACAAGAACGGCGCCAAGAATGGCCACACCAAGACCCCGGGCATGGCGCCGCCGGGCACCCGTCGTTCGATGGGCAAGCGCTGAGTTTTATTCCCGCCTGCGGCCCTCACTGTGATTTTCGATGGCGATGATTTTCGAACACAGTGATGGCTAAGTGCTCAGTTCCTGAGCCAGATCAATATTTGACCAATTGGTGCGCTTAGAGTCAGCAGCCCTGCCGACTCTTCCCATAAAACGAGCGCGCTATCCATGAAGATCAATCTCCCGGTGACCGGCCGCAACGTCGACGTGGCGCTGGATGCGAACATTCTTTCGACCACCGATCTGACCAGCGCGATCACCTACGCCAACGACGATTTCATCCAGATCAGCGGTTATACCCGCGACGAACTGCTGGGGACGCCGCACCACCTGCTGCGTCATCCGGACATGCCGGCGCAGGCGTTTGCGCACATGTGGCAGACGCTCAAACGCGGGCGGTCGTGGATGGGGCTGGTGAAGAATCGTTGCAAGAACGGTGATCATTATTGGGTCAGCGCCTTTGTCACACCGGTCACACAGAACGGCGTGGCGGTGGAGTATCAGTCGGTGCGCACGCGGGCGGACGCGCGTCTGGTCGCGGCGGCTGAGCGCGCTTATGCGCAATTGCGCGGTGATCAGATGACGCGCTGGCAACTGCCTGAGATCAGCGTGCAGGCGAAGATCACTGCGCTGGGCAGTGCGTTGCTTGGCATGGTCTTGAGTATCGAGGCGTGGTTACGACCGGAGTCGTTCTGGATTGAAGCCGCTGCGTTCGCGGCTGGCAGTGGCGCCTGTGCGTTGGGTGTGCGCTGGATTTTGCGTCCGCTGGTGCGTCTCACCGAACGTGCGAAACATATTGCCGACAACCCCTTGAGCCAGACCATCTACACCGGCCGGGGCGATGAGTTGGGGCAGATCGAGTTCGCCTTGCAGATGCTTGAGGCGCAGGTCGGCGCGGTGGTCGGGCGCATTGGCGATGCCTCGCAGCAATTGGCCGGGCATGCCGCGCAACTGGTCGATCATCTGCAGAGCAGTCATAGCAGTTCACTCGCGCAGCAAGCAGAAACCGATCTGGTGGCGGCAGCGATTCATCAAATGGCCGCCAGTGTCGCGCAGGTGGCCAGCCATGCGCAGCAAGCTTCGGTGGCGGCAGACATGGCCGGAACCGAAACCCGCGAGGGGCATTTACTGGTGGGTGAGAGTCGCCGTGCGGTGTTGCGTCTGGCCGAAGAGTTGGGGCGCGCCACCGAGGTGATTCATCAGCTCGAAGGTCATAGCAGCGAGATCTCCGGGGTGCTGGAGGTGATCCGCAGCATCGCCGAGCAGACCAATCTGCTGGCGCTCAACGCGGCGATCGAAGCGGCGCGCGCCGGTGATGCCGGGCGCGGTTTTGCCGTGGTCGCCGATGAGGTGCGCGGCTTGGCGCAACGCACCCAGCAATCGACCAACGAGATTCAGCGCATGATCAGTACCCTGCAAAACGGCGCGCGCGATGCGGTGATGGTCATGCAGCAGAGCAGCGAGCATGTCGATAACAGTGTCGAACAGGCGCAACGCGCGGCGCGGGCGCTGGACGGGATCAGTGAGCGGGTCGAGCAGATCACCGAGATGAGCCTGCAGATAGCGGCGGCGGTGGAGCAGCAGAGCGCGGTGAGCGAGGACATCAATCGCAACATCGTCAGCATCCGCACGGCGTGCGAGGTGACGGTGGATGAGGGGCGGCAGAGTCAGCAAAATTCCGAGGATGTGGCAGGGTTGGCGGGGGATTTGCGCTTGTTGGCGCGTGAATTCTGGGGGCGGCGGCAGGTTCGCGATTGAGGTCGCCTGCAAAGGCCCCATCGCTGGCAAGCCAGCTCCCACATTATTCTCGGGTGTTCACACTATTTGTGTACGCCACAGAACCCTGTGGGAGCTGGCTTGCCAGCGATGAGGCCAGTTCGTTCGCCGTAAAATTCTGATCAGGCCGCGCGCAACGAGATAAACGCATACGTCTGCGCCGGCTCGGTCACCACTTGCGCCCCCGCCGCCAGCACTTGCCCGGCAATGTCATCTCCGGACACATGAAACAGCCATTCGCTGTGCGCCTCGCCCGGCGGCTGCGCACTCACCTGATCGATGACCGTGGCGAATGCCGCCATGTTCGGCAGGTAGGCGGTGAAGCCATCACCTTTCAACGCCGTAGTACGAATCCCCAGCAGCGCACAGATTGCATCCTTGGTGCCGATGTCATCCCGATCGGCCTGACGCGAGCGCTGAATCAATTCAACCAATTCCTGATCAACCAACTCACCCCCCGCAATCAAAGCCGGTCCCTGGGTCCAGGATTCCGGCGGGCAATCCTTGGCAGCAGGGTTGAGCGGGATGTGCGGATTGATTTCTGCCGGATAGATGCGGCAAACCAGCGGCCGCCGTTCGTAAATCCGGCAGAGCTTGTCTTCGTCAAGATTCCGGCAGGGGCCGACGTTGTACGCGGCAAAAGTGATTGCCACATGCGCTTGCGTCATGCCGCTGCGCACCACCGCTGAACGACGTTCGGCGTGTTCACGCTGGTGTACCGGCAGGCCCAGGCCATTGCCGAGAAAGGCTTCGACTAACACGATCACCTGGCCGCCATCCGCCGCCCACATGCGGGCTTCGGCCAAGGTCAGGGGCACATGGTGGTCGGTGCAGCACTTGCCGCAGCCTACGCAGGAAAACGTCGTATTCATTGAGCGATCTTTCTTCAACCAAGGTGTGAAACGGTGGCGGAAAACCACCGCACAGGCACGGGTCGAAGCAAGTTATGCGCCATTCACTGAGGTTTGGCGGTCGGGCGGATCGAGTCCCACTCAGTGACGAAGGCGGTTTTTGATTGCTTGTTGTACAGGCACAACTCGCTGCCTTGCTGGCCTTTCATGTGTTTTTGCGGGTATTGGCCTTGCAGCAACACGGCGGTGTAGCCGACGCGGTCGTCGAATTGTGCGGGTGTGCCGACGGGTTTGGCATTTTTCAGGCCGCTGGCTTTGGTGCAACTGGCGAGTACGGTTTTGTCGTAGGCGGCCCAGGCGTCCGGGCTGGAGGCGTGGGCCTGGGAGGCTAGGGCGGTGAGGCAGAGCAGGCTGGCGGTGAGGGTTTTCATGGTGGGCGTCCTTGGTCGTGAGTGGCCAAGGTTGGAGTGTGCCTAAAGAGTTTTGTTGCCTCGGACAGCGCTAAAAGATCGCAGCCTTCGGCAGCTCCTACATGGATATGCGTTTCCCTGTAGGAGCTGCCGA
>NZ_AKJD01000121.1 GCF_000282515.1 Pseudomonas sp. GM80 | reverse complement strand
TTCGACTTTGCCGGCGTCTTTGTAGACGTCATCGGCTGGCGCAGCAACGGTCACGGTGCCCGTGGTTTTGCCCGCTTCGATGGTGATGGTCGAACCGTTCGACAGAGTCACTGTCACCGGCGTGCCGGCCGGGTTGGTCAGCGTCGCGGTGTAAACAATCGAACCGCCTTCGGCCACGGTGCCGGTCGCGCTCAGCGTTAGATCGGTGGTGTCGACGGTGTCGGTGACGGTGGTCGAAACCGGGGTTTTGTCGGCAACCAGATTCTCGTAATTGCCGCCGCTCACGTCGGTGATCGCGTTGCTCAGCGGCGTGTGGCCGTTCAGCGCATCGTTCGGTGCGGTCGTCGTAACGGTGCCGGTGGTTTTGCCGACTTCGATGGTGATGCTTTGGCCGTTGGCCAGGGTGACAACGACTGGCGAACCGGTTACCGGAGCGCCAACAGTGGCGGTGTAGGTGACGGTGCCACCTTCAGCAGCCGACTCGGTAGCGCTCAGCTTCACGGTGGTGGTGTCGATGGTATCGGTGACATCGGTCACGGCTGGAACGGTGCTTGGCACCAGGTTCTCGAAGTTGCCGCCAGTAGCGTCCTTGATGGTCACTTCGACTTTGCCGGCGTCCTTGTAGACGTCATCGGCGGGCGCAGCAACGGTCACGGTGCCGGTGGTTTTACCCGCTTCAATAGTGATCACCGAGCCATTCGAAAGCGTCACGGTCACCGGAGTCCCGGCCGGGTTGGTCAGGGTCGCGGTGTAGGTGATCGAACCGCCCTCGGCGACCGAGTTGGTGGCGCTGAGGGACAGGTTGGTGGTGTCGACGGTGTCGGTGACACTGGTCGAAACCGGTGTCCTGTCGGCCACGAGGTTCTCGTAGTTGCCGCCGCTGACGCCGGTGATCGAGGTGTTCAGCGACGCCTGACCGTTCAGCGCGTCGTTCGGCGCGGTGACGGTCACGGTGCCGGAGGTTTTACCCACTTCGATGGTGATGCTCTGACCGTTGGCCAACGTCACCACGACAGGCGAACCGGTCACGGGGGCACCGATGGTCGCGGTGTAAGTGACGGTGCCACCTTCTGCCACGGTGGTGTCGGCCGTCAGTTTGACGGTCGTGGTATCGATGGTGTCAGTGACGTCAGTCACGGCTGGCGTGGTGCTCGGAACGAGGTTCTCGAAGTTGCCGCCAGTGACGTCCTTGATGGTGACTTCGACCTTGCCGGCGTCTTTGTAGACGTCATCGGCTGGCGCAGCAACGGTCACGGTGCCAGTGGTCTTGCCTGCTTCGATGGTGATCACCGAACCGTTGGAAAGGGTCACGGTGACTGGCGTGCCTGCCGGGTTGGTCAGGGTCGCGGTGTAGACGATCGAGCCGCCTTCAGCCACAGACCCGGTTGCGCTCAACGTCAGGTTGGTGGTGTCGACGGTGTCGGTGACCGACGTCACGGCCGGGGTTTTATCGGCCACCAGATTTTCGTAGTTGCCGCCGCTGGTGCCGTCGATTTTCACGCTCAGCGTGTTGCCGCCAGCCAGTGCATCGTTCGGTGCGGTGAAGTTGACGCTGCCGCTGCTGGCGCCGACCGGGATGGTGATGGTCTGGCCGTTGGACAGGGTCACCACAACCGGCGCGCCGGTAACTGGCGCGGTCACGGAGGCGGTGTAAACCACTACGCCGCCTTCAGTAGTGCTGGCGGTGGCAGTCAGGGAAACGGTGCTGTTATCGATGGTGTCGGTCACGTCGGTGACGGCCGGGGTCTTGTCGACCACCAGGTTTTCGAAGTTGCCGCCCGTGGTCTTGGTGATGCTCGCATCGACCTTGCCGGCGTCCTTGTAGACGTCATCGGCCGGTGCTGCGACGGTCGCGGTGCCGGTGGTCGCGCCCTTGGCGATGTTGATTACTGCGCCATTGCTCAGGGTCACGCTCATGGCCGTGCCGGCCGGGTTGGTCAGCGTTGCGGTGTAGACGATCGAGCCGCCCTCGGCGACCGACCCGGTGGCGCTCAGGCTGATATTGGTGGTGTCGACCGTGTCGGTGACGGTGGTGACCACGGCCGAGCGGTTGGCATCGACCAGCTCGAAATTGCCGCCGCTGTGGCTGGCAATCGCGGTCTGTACCTTGCCGCCGTCGATGTACGGAGTATTGGCAGGCGCGGCGAAATTCACCGAACCGCTGGTGGCGCCGGCGGCAATGTTGATCACCGCGCCGTTGGCCAGGGTCACGGTCATGGCGGTGCCGGCCGGGTTGCTCAAGGTCGCGGTGTAGGTGATCTGGCCACCTTCGCTGACGGTGTCGCTGGCGCTGAGGGTCAGCGTGGTTTTGTCGACGGTGTCATTGACGGTGGTGCTGACCGGGGTCTTGCTGACGTCGAGCCTCTCGAAGTTGCCGCCAGTAGCATCGGTCATGGTCACGGTGAGCTTGCTGACGTCTTTGTAAACGTCATCGCTCGGCGCGGCGATGGTCACCGAACCGCTGGTTTTGCCGGCTTCGATGGTGATGGTCTGGCCGTTGCTCAGGTTGACGGTCACCGGCGTTTGCGCGGCGTTGGTCAGGGTCGCGGTGTAGGTGATCGAGGTGCCTTCGAGCACATAGCTTTCAGCGCTGAGGGTCAGGTGTGTGGTGTTGATCGTGTCGGCGACGTTGGTCACTGCTGGCGTCGGATTGGCCACCAGGTTTTCGAAATTGCCGCCGGTGGTTTCCTTGATGGTCACTTCGACTTTGCCGGCGTCTTTGTAGACGTCATCGGCAGG
>NZ_AKJD01000120.1 GCF_000282515.1 Pseudomonas sp. GM80 | reverse complement strand
CTGCGATCTTTTGATGTTGCTTTTAAAGGGCAAGATCAAAAGATCGCAGCCTGCGGCAGCTCCTACAGATGAAGGATTACTTCATTTCTACGATGACTTCTTCGTTCCATGCCTGTGGCAGGGCTTTGGAGGTTTTTTCCCATGCGTCGGCGTCTTTGATCGGGGTGACCTTTTTGTACTGCTCGTTCGGCAGCAGTTTGGCTTTCACGTCTTCCGGCAGTTGCAGGTGCTCGGCGCGGATCGGACGTGCGTTGCCGCGGGCGAGGTTGGTCTGGCCGGCGTCGCTGAAGATGTATTCGCGGGTCAGCTTGGCGGCGTTAGGGTTTTTCGCGTACTTGTTGATGATCGTGGTGTAGCCGGAAATCACCGAGCCGTCGGACGGGATCAGCACGACGTAGTCATCCGGGTTGGCCATCTTGGCTTTGTAGCTCAGGCCGTTGAAGTCCCAGACCACACCGACTTCGATCTCGCCTTTTTCCATGGTGGCGATGGTCGGGTTGGCCATCGACAGGCGACCTTGCTTGGCAATGTCGGCAAACAACAGCAGCGCAGGCTTGATGTTTTTCTCGTCGCCACCGTTGGCCAGTGCCGCAGCGAGTACGCCGTTGGCGGCTTGGGCGGCGGTGCTCACGTCACCAATCGAGACCTTGTATTTGCCGCCCTTGAGGTCAGCCCATTTGGTCGGTACTTCGGAACCGTGCAGCAGCTTTTTGTTGACGATAAAGGCGATGGTGCCGGTGTAGGCCAGTGCCCAGTTACCGTCCTTGTCCTTGGCCCAGTCCGGAACCTGATCCCAGGTGCTTGGCTTGTACGGTTGCACCACGCCTTGCTTGACCGCGATCGGGCCGAAAGCGGCACCGACGTCGCCGATGTCGGCGGTGGCGTTGTCTTTTTCAGCGGCGAACTTGGCGATTTCCTGGGCGGAACTCATGTCGGTGTCGATGTGTTTCAGGCCGTAGGTCTTGGCCAGGTCTTCCCAGGTGCCTTTCCAGTTGGCCCAGTCATCCGGCATGCCGACGCTGTTGACGGCGCCTTCCGCTTTCGCAGCGGCTTCGAGGGTTTTCAGATCGGTGCCGGCCGCCATGGCGGAGGTGCACAGTGCAATGGTCGAGCCTAACAGTGTTGCCAGGAAAAGCTGTTTCATTCCGAAGCTCCTTGGTCGTGTTCAACGCTGCGATTGCGGTGGTTGTTGGTCTAGGTCAGCAATACCTGAGCCAATTTAAGGGGGCTGGATGACACTTTGATGTCGGTGGCCTCGCGCCAGGCCTTTTATTTGGTCGATATCGGCAGGTGCCAGATAAGCGTAGACCATGCTCAAAGGCCCGGAGGGCAAGGGACTTGGCCGATGTATTGCAAGTCATGAGGACGACCGTTGGGTAGTTTTGTCATCTCTCGGTCATCTGTACTGCCTAGGCTTGCAACACCGCAAAACGGTTTGATTGCCGTGCGGTTTTGCCCCGAAACAGTGCTGGTCTAGTCCAGATAGGTAACGTTGATGCGCGATGAGGCAACAAAAGCGGTGACAGCCATTGGCCAGGTCTTGCAGGAGCAGCTCGATCATGGGCTGTTGGCGGCGGGCAGCAAGTTGCCGGCCGAGCGTAAGCTCAGTGAGTTGTTTGGCACTACGCGGATTACTGTGCGTGAGGCGTTGTTGCAGTTGGAGGCGCAGGGGCAGATTTATCGTGAGGAGCGGCGTGGCTGGTTCGTTTCACCGCCGCGGCTGGCGTACAACTTGATGCAGCGCAGTCATTTTCACGCGATGGTCAGTGCGCAGGGGCGGGTGCCGTCGACCGAGGTGATTTCGGCGCGGTTGCAGCCGGCTTCGGCGGCGGTGTGTGCCTGGCTGCAGCTGCCGGCGTTGTCGAGTGTGATTCAGATTTGCCGGTCGCGGCGCATTGATGGGCGGCTGGTGTTGTATGTGGAGCACTATTTGAATCCGCAGTTTTTTCCGGGGATTCTTGAGTTTGATCTGAATCAGTCGATGACCGAGTTGTATGCGCGGCATTACGATTTGCACTATGGGCGGGTGCGGTTTGAGATTGTGCCTACGTCGTTGTCGGTGGATGCGGCGGCGGCTTTAAGGGTGTCGGTGGGGAGTCCGGGGTTGCGGATTGCTCGGGTCAATTATGATCAGCATGAGCGGTTGATTGATTGTGATCTGGAGTTTTGGCGGCATGATGCGATTCACGTTGGGGTTGATGTGGTTTGATCGTTTTGGCCTTGGCGGCCTGTGGGCCGACCAGGTTCTTGGGTTTTGGGTGTATATCCGTTGCTTCGGGTGCTGCCGCTGACGGTTTCGCTCTTACAGCGACTCACTTTTCCAGACGCCGAAAAGTAAGCAAAAGGCTGGGCCCCGGCGTTCGGCCCGCTCGCTGGAGCTCGGGGTTCCTTCGTTCCGGGATCGATCCGGGGGCATCGCTTCCGGTTTGCTTCGCTGCACCTCCTTTCGATGTGTTCGACTTCGTCGAACGGCGCTGCGCGCCTACCCCCGGATAGACCCCTCCACTCAGCCTGCCGAAGGGGCCGGCACGGCAAGATCAAGAGCGGTACTCGAGCTTGCGCTCATTGTGTTGAGTGGTGAGGAGCAGAAGCGATATAGGTTTACCGGTTGGACTCAACCCCTGTGGGAGCTGGCTTGCCAGCGATGGCGGCCTGCCAGGGACACGGGATAATGCACTTTCATGTAGGAGCTGCCGAAGGCTGCGATCTTTTGATGTTGATTCTGGCGAACGCTCAAATCCCCCGATCAAAAGATCGCAGCCTCGTTGCACTCGGCAGCTCAGGTCAGTGGGCGTTGGTGTAGAGGTAGTCTGTTGCCAGTGAGGCCAGGGTGCGAACGCCGACCACCAGCGCCGACTCATCCACGAAGAACCCCGGATTGTGGTTCGGTGCGGCTTTGCTCATGTCTTGGTCGCGTGGCGTCACGCCGAGAAACACAAACAACCCTGGCACTTCCTTGGCGTAGAACGAAAAGTCTTCCGCGCCCCCCGCCAGCGGTGCATTCACCACGTCGTCCTTGGCTGCCCACTTCAATGTCGGCAGCATTTTTTCTGTGAGGGCTGGGTTGTTGATCGTCGGGTCGTATTTTTCGATGATGGTGACGTCCGCTTTCGCACCACCACTCTCGGCGATTTTTTCGATGGTCTGGCGGACGTCGGCGTGCAGTTTCTGGCGGATGCCGTAGTCGTAGGAGCGGATCGTGCCGCTCATGTCGACAGATTCGGGAATGATGTTGTAGCGGGTGCCGCCGTTGATCGTGCCGATGCTGACCACCGACGGATACGACGAGATATCGGTGCGGCGGCTGACCACGGTTTGCAGGCCGACGATGGTTTGCGCGCCGACGGTGATCGGGTCGATGCCGTCCCAGGGGCGGCCGGCGTGGGTTTGTTTGCCGAGGATTTTGATGCGCAGGTCGTCGGAGCTGGCCAGCGTTGGGCCTGGGCGGTAGGCGATCTGGCCGGCGGGGACGCCGGCCCAGACGTGCAGGCCGAATACCGCGTCGGGTTTGGGGGATTTCATCACGCCTTCCTCGACCATCATTTTCGCGCCCCAGGTGTTTTTGCCGTCGGGGATGAAGTCGCTTGGGCCTTCTTCGGCGGGCTGGAAGTAGAACACCACGGTGCCGGGTAATGTGTCGCGCATGCCCGAGAGAATTTTCGCCGTGCTCAGCAGGATCGCGGTGTGGGCGTCATGACCGCAGGCGTGCATCACGTCGACTTCTTTGTCGAGGTAGGTGCCTTTGGCTTTCGAGGCGAAAGGCAGGTCGGAGACTTCTTTGACCGGCAGCGCGTCCATGTCGGCGCGCAGGGCCACGGTCGGGCCGGGCAAGGCACCTTTGAGAATGGCGACCACGCCGGTGCGGGCGACGCCGGTTTTCACGTCCAGGCCCATGGCTTTGAGCTGTTTGGCGACCAGTTCGGCGGTGCGTTTTTCAGTGTTGCCGAGTTCCGGATGAGCGTGGATGTCGCGGCGGGTTTCCAGCAGTTCCGGTTCGAGCTTTTGCGCCTGTTCGGCGATTGTGGTGCGAATGCTTTCCAGCGTCGCGGCGCCGGCGTGGCTGGCGAACAGTGTGAGTAGAACGGCTTGGGCAATGCGCGTCAGTGGCATCGGGTTCTCCTTGATTGTTGTTGTTCGGGCTTCCCTGCCTGTGACTGCAACCGCGCGCGTGAGTGCTATTCCTTCGGCTGGCCGCCACCGGCAGTGATCACTTGCACGCTCATGCGCGGTGTTGCCAGATCGAGTCCGGCCTCGTCGAGATGGCGTTTGAGCGAGAGGTTGAAGGCGCGGGACACTTCCCACTGTTTGATCGGCGCGGTCTTGAACCGGGCGCGCAGAATCGCGCTGCCGGACTCGAAACTTTCGACACCCTGAATTTCCAGCGGCGACCAGATGTTGCGTCGTTGCAGCGGGTCGGTGCGCATCTTCTGGCCGACTTCGCGCATCAGTTTGATCGCGTCGTCGATTTCCATGTTGTACGGCACCGCGACGCGGAAGATCGCGTAGCCGAATTCGCGGGAGTAGTTCTTGATGCTTTTGATTTCGCTGAACGGGATGGTGTGGACGATGCCGTCGATGTCGCGCAGGCGCACGGTGCGAATGGTCAGGCCTTCGACGGTGCCGAGGTGGCCGCCGACGTCGACGTAGTCATCAATTGCCAGCGAGTCTTCGATGATGATGAACAAACCCGTGATCAAGTCGGCGACCAGCGACTGCGCACCGAAACCGATGGCCAGACCGATCACACCGGCACCAGCCAGCAGTGGCGTGACGTTCATGCCCATGTTCGCCAGCGCGACGATCAGCGCGATGATGAAGATCGCCACGAACAGCACGTTGCGAATCAGCGGCATCATCGTTTGCGCGCGGGCGTTGGCCAGGCCTTTGCGCGATCGGGTGAGGGCGTGATGCACGGCGGTGTCGGCGAGGATCCAGATCAGCCAGGAGAAAATCAGCGTGCCGATCAGGCTGAACAGTTTGACGCTGACGTCATGCCCTTCACCTTCGGCGAAACCGATCAGCGACTGGCCCCACACGCGCAGGCCGAGCTCGATGAAGACCAGCCACACCACCAGGTGCGCGAGGGTGTAGAAAAAGCTCTTCAGGCGTTCGGAGTAGAGCGCGTGGCGTTTCGGTCCGCGTTGCGGCTTCAGCGAATGGCGGCGGACGAGGCCGTTGATCACCATGCACATCACCAGCAGCACGGTGCAGATCAGTGACTGGCGCAAGGCTGTGCTGGTGTCGCCAGCGGAAACGAACGTGGCGAACAGCGAAATACCGACCAGCACCAGCGCCGGCACGTACCAGAAGGTCCCGAGGATTTCGATGGTGTCGCTGAGGGCGCGGCGAGTCAGGCGTCGCGACAACGGTTGGTTGCGGATCAGGTGGGCAATCGGTCGGCGGAAACGCAGGATGAACAGGCCGGTCGACAGTGCCGCCAGCACATTGGCGACGGTTGCGGCGGTGTGGGCCAGATGCACGCCGAGGCTTTCGATCAGGCGCGGATCATTCAGGGCTTCACCGAACGCGGCGAAGCTGCCGATCAGCCACAGCGGCCGGAACGCCTGATGACGGAGGATGTACAGCGCGCGATGGCGGTGCGGGCCGTCGAGCAAGGAAAACGCGATCACGCAGATCGCCGAGAAACAGGTGCCGACCACCAGCGCATACGCCAGCACCATCGCCAGGCTTTTGCCCAGTGAAGACGGCAACGCGTAGCTCATGTAAACCGTCATCACCAACGCGATCAGCCACGGCCCGAGCTTGCGCAAAGCGAAGCGCAGCATGTCGAGCGCCCTGGGATGTTGCGGCAGTTCTTCGGTGAGGCCGAAGCGCATGCGCACCCGGTGCCCGAGCCAGATCAGTGCGGCGGCGAGCAAGCTCCAGACCATCAGGATCATGGCGAAACCGAAGATGATTGGCAGCCATTCGTTGGCCGGCAACATCATGCCGCTGAGTTCGTCCTTGGCCAGGTCGAACTCGTTGCCCCAGCGGTTGAGCGGGCTGTCGGCGCCGGTGAATTGTTTTTCAAAATTGGCGAGGGTGCCGCCGATCAGGCCGAGCACGCCTTCTTCCGGGTTGGCCTGAGCTTTTTTGGTGGCGTCGCGCAGCTTCTTCAGGTCGGTCAGCAACTGCGCGCGTTGCTTGTCGTTCTCCAGCGACTTGATGACTTCGTCGAGGGACTGACCGAGGGGTTCCTGTGCTTCGGGCTGGGCTTTGTTGGTGTTGAGCAGGCCCGGCAGGCCGACCGCGTGGGCGGGCGCCAGCGGCAGCAGCGTCATCAGGCAGACGAGGAACAGGCTGGGCAAAGCAAAAAGACGAGCAAACACTAGGCGGTCAACCTCGCAAGGGGCGGATTCGCTGGAGTGTACGAGGCCCACCCAATCAATGCGAGCCGTCGCCGATTATTCGTTGAGTTTGGCGAGGATCTTGTAGATCACGGTGGCGAGGATCATCAGCATGCCGATCCACATGGCGAAAACGCCAGCGTTCTTGTCACGGAAGTTGAAGCCGACTGCCAGCAGGATCATCCCTGTGAGGATCGGGACGAGCATGGCGTGAAACGAAGACATCGAGATCATGGAGACTGCCTTGTCGAAATGAATGATGTAAGTCTAGTGGCTTTACCCGTGTAGGAGCTGCCGCAGGCTGCGATCTTTTGATCTTAAAAACAACATCAAAAGATCGCAGC
>NZ_AKJD01000119.1 GCF_000282515.1 Pseudomonas sp. GM80 | reverse complement strand
GCAAGCCAGCTCCCACAGGGAACGCATTTCTAATGTGGGAGCTGGCTTGCCAGCGATAGCGTCAGCGAAGACACCAACCACCTCCCCCGCTGCCATCTGCGCTACCATGCTGGGCCGGACGCGGCAGCCTGCTGCGCGCAGGAGTCAGCATGGCCCACCCGTTTGAAACCCTCACCCCCGACCTCGTGCTTGATGCCGTTGAAAGCATCGGTTTCCTCAGTGATGCGCGCATTCTGGCGCTCAACAGCTACGAGAACCGCGTCTATCAGGTCGGCATCGAAGACTCCGAACCGCTGATCGCCAAGTTCTACCGTCCGCAACGCTGGACCAACGAAGCCATCCTCGAAGAACACAAATTCACCTTCGAACTGGCCGACGTCGACATCCCGGTGGTCGCCCCAATGATCCACAACGGCGAAACCCTGCACGAACACGCCGGTTTCCGCTTCACCCTGTTCCCGCGTCGTGGCGGCCGGGCGCCGGAGCCGGGCAATCTTGACCAGCTGTATCGCCTCGGCCAGTTGCTCGGGCGCATTCACGCGGTCGGCGCGACGAAGCCGTTCGAACACCGTGAAGCCCTCGCCGTGCAGAACTTCGGCCACGCCTCGCTGAACACTTTGCTCGAAGGCAACTTCATTCCGAAAAGCCTGCTGCCGGCCTACGAGTCCGTCGCCCGCGACCTGCTCAAACGTGTGGAAGATGCCTACGCCAACACGCCGCACCAAAACATCCGCATGCACGGCGATTGCCACCCCGGCAACATGATGTGCCGCGACGAGATGTTCCACATCGTCGACCTCGACGACTGCCGCATGGGCCCGGCGGTGCAGGACATCTGGATGATGCTCGCTGGCGACCGTCAGGAATGCCTCGGGCAGTTATCGGAATTGATGGACGGCTACAACGAGTTCCACGATTTCGATCCGCGCGAACTGGCGCTGATCGAACCGCTGCGCGCCTTGCGTCTGATGCACTACAGCGCGTGGCTGGCACGACGCTGGGATGACCCGGCGTTCCCGCACAGTTTCCCGTGGTTCGGCACCGAGCGTTATTGGGGCGATCAGGTGTTGGCGTTGCGCGAACAACTGTCGGCCCTCAATGAAGAGCCGCTGAAGTTGTTCTGATGCAGGAGAGGATCAGCGCGCCCACGGTGCGCGGCGCGAATCGTTGAGACCCAGCAGATAGCTGTCGCCACCCAACTGGCTCATCTGCTGGCGAATCCAGCCGGCGCGGCGCGACACGTAAGCGGTCGGATGGCTGGCGCTCCACACGCGCGGATTCGGCAACACCGCCGCCAGATAACTCGCCTGCTGGCGCGACAGCGACTTGGCGCTCACACCGAAATGATGACGGGCGGCGGCTTCAGCGCCGAACACACCGTCATCCCATTCGACGCTGTTCAGGTACACCTCAAGAATCCGCTGCTTGGGCCAGAACACCTCGATCAGCGCGGTGAACCAGGCTTCGAGGCCTTTGCGCAGATAGCTGCGCCCGGCCCACAGAAACAGGTTTTTCGACACTTGCTGGCTCAAGGTGCTGGCGCCGCGAATCGAACCGCCGAGTTCGTTGTGCGCGAGTGCGGCCTGAATTGCGCTGAAATCAAAACCCCAGTGCTCGGGGAACTTCTGATCTTCGCCGGCCATGACCGCGACTTTGAGATCGTCGGAGATCTCGTCCCACGGCTTCCACGTGCGTTGCAGATCAATCGGCTCGCCGTCGACCCACGACTCGACCTTGCGCTCGACCATCAGCGCCGTACCCGGCGGCGGCACGAAACGAAAGATCAGCACCAGCACGATGCTGCCGCCCGCGAACCAGAGCAGGGCTTTCGTGAGACGACGGAAAATAGTACGCAGCATAGAGATGGCTTGGCCGAACCCGTGGAGCGGGCCATTATACAGACCCTGCCGATCGAGTCTGACTGGAGTTCTTCATGTTGCGTGGCTTTCTGCTGCTGGCCGCTTTCTTTGGTTTTACCGGTGTCGCGCTGGGCGCTTTTGCCGCCCACGGCCTGAAAAACCGTCTGACGCCGGAATATCTGGCAATTTTCCACACCGGCGTCACTTACCAATTGGTGCACACGCTGGCGCTGTTCGGCGTTGCGCTGCTGGCCACGCATGTTCAGGGCCGACTGGTCACCTGGGCAGGCGTGTCCTTCACCGTCGGCATTCTACTGTTCTCCGGCAGTCTGTACGTGCTGACCACCACCGGCATCAGCAAGCTCGGCATCATCACCCCGTTCGGCGGCCTCGCCTTCCTGATCGGCTGGCTGTGCCTGGGCCTCGCCGCGTGGCGCCTGACCTGACCTGACCCACCATGAAACCGCTCCCTGTAGGAGCTGCCGCAGGCTGCGATCTTTTGATCTTGAAAAACAACATCAAAAGATCGCAGCCTGCGGCAGCTCCTACACGGGCCTGGGCATTTCAGCAGGGCAGCGGGTTTCAAGACGAATGGCTTGGGTCACCCTGTCTGATCGGGCTAGAATGCCAGCCCCTAAAAATGATGGCGGCATTGCGCATGCGCATTCAGTTGAACGGCGAATCCCTTGAACTGCCCGACGGTGAAACCGTTGCGGCCCTGATCACCCGTCTGGACCTGACCGGACGCCGGGTAGCAGTGGAACTCAATCTGGATATCGTCCCGCGCAGCCTGCATGCCGACACCACGCTCAACGACGGCGACAACGTTGAAGTGGTGCACGCCATCGGCGGCGGCTGATTGCCAGGCCCGCGAGGGCACAGAATTCTGCAAGACCCTCACTCCTAAAGAGGATTCCCCATGAGCATCGTTCGTAGCGACAAGCCTTTTGTGCTGGCCGGTCGTACTTACCAGTCGCGTTTGCTGGTTGGTACCGGCAAGTACCGTGACATGGAAGAAACCCGTCAGGCCATCGAAGCCTCGGGTGCCGAGATCGTCACCTTCGCCGTGCGCCGCACCAACCTCGGTCAGATCGAAGGCGAGCCGAACCTGCTCGACGTATTGTCGCCAGAGCGCTACACCTTCCTGCCGAACACTGCCGGTTGCTACGACGCCATCGAAGCCGTGCGCACCTGCCGCCTGGCCCGTGAGTTGCTCGACGGTCATAACCTGGTGAAGCTGGAAGTACTGGCTGACCAGAAGACCCTGTTCCCTAACGTCATCGAAACCCTCAAGGCTGCCGAAACGCTGGTCAAGGAAGGTTTCGACGTGATGGTGTACACCAGCGATGACCCGATCATCGCCCGTCAACTGGCGGAAATCGGCTGCATCGCGGTGATGCCGCTGGCCGGTCTGATCGGTTCCGGTCTGGGGATCTGCAACCCGTACAACCTGCAGATCATCCTCGAAGAAGCCAAGATCCCTGTGTTGGTCGATGCCGGTGTCGGCACTGCGTCCGACGCAACCATCGCCATGGAACTGGGTTGCGATGCGGTGCTGATGAACTCGGCCATCGCCCACGCCCAGCAGCCGGTGATGATGGCTGAAGCCATGAAACACGCCATCGTTGCAGGCCGTCTGGCCTACCTCGCTGGCCGTATGCCGAAAAAACTCTATGCCAGCGCCTCTTCGCCGCTGGATGGTCTGATCAAGTAAGAGCCATTGATGACTGAATCGAACGACACGCCTATCCAGCCGGAAGAAGGCGACGAGCGCCAACACCGCCGCATCAAGAGTTTCGTGATGCGTGCCGGGCGCATGACCGAAGGCCAGCAAAAAGGTCTGGATCAAGGCACGCCGCTGTTCGTGCTGCCGCTGGCGGACGCGCCGGTGGATTACGATCAAGTGTTCGGCCGTTCGGCACCGCGCTCGCTGGAGATCGGTTTCGGCATGGGCCACTCGCTGCTGGAAATGGCCGCGGCGGCGCCGGATCAGGATTTCATTGGCGTTGAGGTTCACCGTCCGGGTGTTGGCGCGCTGCTCAATGGCGTGCTGACGCAGGGCCTGACCAACCTGCGGGTCTACGATTGCGACGCGATCGAAGTGCTCAACCGTTGCATCGCCGACAACAGCCTCGATCGCCTGATGCTGTTTTTCCCGGACCCGTGGCACAAGAGCCGTCACCACAAGCGTCGTATCGTTCAGGCCTCGTTCGCTGAACTGGTGCGCAGCAAGTTGAAGGTTGGCGGCATTCTGCACATGGCCACCGACTGGGAACCGTACGCCGAATATATGCTGGAAGTGATGAACGTCGCGCCGGGCTATCGCAACCTCGCTGAAGACGGCAAGTGCGTGCCGCGCCCTGCCGAACGCCCGATCACCAAGTTCGAACGCCGCGGCGAACGTCTTGGCCACGGCGTGTGGGATCTGAAGTTCGAAAAACAGTCCTGAGCCAATGCAATACCCCCTGTAGGAGCCGAGCTTGCTCGCGAAGGCGCCCGCTCATTCAACATCAACGTTGACTGACACGCCGCCATCGCGAGCAAGCTTTGCTCCTACAGTTGTTTTCGGGGCTGCACCCAAAGCAAAACAGGTAGGAGCTGCGGCACGCTGCGATCTTTTGATCCTGATTTTCAAGATCAAAAGATCGCAGCGTGGCGCAGTTCCTACAGTTGTTTTGAGTGCCCAAAAAATCACACGGGCGAAAGGAATCGAGCGGGCACCTGCTCAGTCAGCCAGACGCCATTTTCGGCCTGATAGAACTTGAAGCCCTGCTCCTCCATCTGCTGCGCCGCAACCTGCAGAACGACTAACGTTCCATAGCGTTGACCCACGGCCGAGGCGGTGGCGATCTCCTCGGACAAGTGCACGTGATGGCGTTGTCCGGGAATCAAACCCTGTTCGTGGATCGAGTCGAGAAAACGCGTCGCAGTGCCGTGATACAGCGTTTGAGGTGGCTGTTTCTGCTCGAATTGCAGATCAACGCTTTTCGTCGAGTGCCCCTGAACCGCGCGGATAGAGTGGCCGTCTGCAGAAATCGCAAAACGCTTCTTGTCACTGCTGGCCACGACGTTTTCAATCAGCTCGCGACTCAACTGCCTGCCGTCACCCGCAGCCCCGCTGATCAGAGCGTCGATACTCGCCCAGCCCTCAGCATTAAGCGCCAAGCCGATCGCCTGAGGTTCGTGACGCAACACGAAGCTGAGAAATTTGCTTGTCTCGTCCAGCAACTTTTTACTCATGACCGTCCCTGATTCCCGGCAAAAAAATAAAACCCACGCTTGTAGGAGCTGCGGCACGCTGCGATCTTTTGATCCTGATTTTCAAGATCAAAAGATCGCAGCGTGCCGCAGCTCCTACAGTTGTTTTCTGGTGTTAGCGGCGGTCGGCGACTACGCCGATGAGGACGAGGACTACCAGCAGCACTGGCGCCAGGCTGTAATTGTTGAACTGGCTCAGGCCTTTGATCACCCACGGCGTGGCGTAGATCAGCGCGGCGCCGCTGCCGATCAGACACAACAGCGCCATCAATGGCACGCGCAAGGCGCCGGCGATGCTGCCCAGGCGTTGCTCGACCCAGCCTTTGAAATCGGCGCCGAACAGCACCAGCAAGCAGCCGACCAGCGCCAGGGCGATTTCCGAGAGGTTGCTGCGGCTCCAGCGGGAGACGGTGGCGAGCAGGTCGAGTATCAAATCCATGCGTTTTCCCTTGGGACAGAAGTTGAGGGTTGAGCTCAGTTCAGAAATTGTTGCAGCAAATCGTTGAGGAACAGCTGTCCGCGCTCGGTGGCCGCCAGACGTGACGGTTCGACCTGCAACAGACCGCTTTGTTCTGCCGCTGCCCGGCCTTCGGCGAGGCTTTCCAGCGACAGCCCGGTACGCTCCGGGTACAGGCGCGATTCCACACCCGCAGTCAGGCGCAACGCGTTCATCAAAAAGTCGAACGGCAGCTCATCATTGGTCAGCGATTTCTCGCCAGCCTGAAAATTTTTCGCCGGATTCAGATAGTCCTTCGGCAGCCGTGTCTTCCACGTCCGCACGATGCGCCCGTCCGGATGGCTCAACTTGCCATGCGCACCCGCGCCAATACCGATGAAGTCGCCAAAACTCCAGTAATTGAGGTTATGCCGCGCCGGTCGCCCAGCCTGTGCATAAGCCGAGACTTCGTACTGCGCGTAACCATGCTCGGCCAGCAGCGCCTGCCCGGCTTCTTGAATGTCCCACAGCGTGTCGTCTTCCGGCAGCACCGGCGGCTGATTCCAGAACACCGTGTTCGGCTCCAGCGTCAGTTGATACCAGGAGATGTGCGTCGGATTCAGCTCGATAGCCTGGCGCAGATCGCTCAAGGCATCGTCCAGCGACTGATCGGGCAAACCGTGCATCAAGTCGAGGTTGAAGTTATCGAACCCGGCCTGCCGCGCCATCCCGGCCGCGCGCACCGCTTCGTCACCGTTGTGGATGCGGCCCAGTGCCTTGAGCTTTTCCTGCTGGAAGCTCTGGATACCGATCGACAGACGATTGATCCCCAGCTTGCGGTAGGCGACAAACTTCTCTTGCTCGAACGTGCCCGGATTGGCTTCCAGGGTGATTTCGATGTCGTCGGCAAACGGAATGCGCTGCTCGACGCCTTCAAGCAAACGCCCAAGCGCTTCGGCGCTGAACAGGCTCGGCGTACCACCACCGAAGAAGATCGATGTCAGCTCACGGCCATAAACCGCGTGCAGATCCTGATCGAGATCGGCCAGCAAGGCGTCGACGTATTCCTGCTCCGGCAACACCGGGCTGGCGGTGTGCGAGTTGAAGTCGCAATACGGGCATTTGCGCACACACCACGGGATGTGGATGTACAGAGCCAAGGGCGGCAGCGTCGGCAGCGGCGCCCTAGGTGAAGAGGCGGCGCCGCCGACAATCAGCGACGACGCGGAAGAGTCACGGGTCATTTCAAGCCCAGACGCTGGCGCAGCAGATCCATTGCACGGGCGCGGTGGCTGATCTGGTTCTTGTCGGCCGGGCTCAGTTCGGCACTGGACACGTCGCGTTCCGGCACCCAGAACAGCGGGTCATAACCGAAACCGTGCTCGCCACTGGCAGCGGTCAGAATCCGTCCGTGCCACAGGCCTTCGCAGAGGATCGGCAACGGATCGTCAGCGTGACGCACCAGCGCCAGCACGCAAACGAACTGGGCGCCGCGCTCCGCTTCCGGCACGTCCTTCAAGGCGTCGAGCAGTTTGGCGTTGTTCGCCGCGTCGCCCTTGCCATCGGCATAACGCGCCGAATAGATGCCCGGCGCACCGCCAAGGAAATCCACCGCCAGACCGGAATCGTCGGCCAGCGCCGGCAGCCCGGAAATGCGTGCGGCGTTGCGCGCCTTGAGGATCGCGTTCTCGACGAACGACAGACCGGTTTCTTCCGGCTCGACCTTGCTCCACTCGCCAATCGAGCGCAGTTGCACCGATTCGCCGAGCATGGCCTGAAGTTCTTTGAGTTTGCCGGCGTTATGGCTGGCCAGTACGAGCTGCTTGATGTTCATCATTCGCCGGGAAAGAGTTCTTGGTTGAAATTGATGGTGTTGATCTTGTCGCCGTTCTGCACCTTGATTTCAAAGGTGCGGGTTTCCTGCTGTTCCACCGGGTACTGGGCGATGTAGTAGATCGCGCCCTGTTCGGTGACCTGGCGGAAATTCAGCGGCACGCTCTGGCTGGTCAGGTCCTTGACGGTGCCGGTGACGTTGGCGACCAGCGGTTTGCCGTCCTTGATCACCGAGACATTGATCACGCCCTGATTCTTGCTGCGGATCAGCTCCGCTGCCTTGGCGATGTCCGGTTGCAGGAACGTCGAGTTGAAAGTGTTGTAGTGCACCGTCACGTCGCCAAAGGTTTCCTTGCGCTCACCTTTGATGACATCCGCTGCCAGTGCGCTGGCACTCAGGCAGGCGGTCAATAACAACAACGCTAAACGACCCATGATCGTCTCCTCGAAATGACGGGATTCAGACCGCGACTTTGTGGTCTGCAAGCTGCGGGCTGCTGACGCGGTAGATACCGATCTCACCTAACAGATTAGGCCATAGCTTACTGGCCCACCCGTGGCGGTGCTGTTGATCCACGGCAAGCCGATCAATGACCTTCGCATCACGTTCGCGACACAGTTCTTCAAAGTCTTCGAAGGTGCAGAAGTGAATGTTCGGCGTGTTGTACCAGGTGTACGGCAGAAACTCGGAAACCGGCATGCGACCCTTGCTCGCCAGGTACCAGCGGCAGCGCCAGTGACCGAAGTTCGGGAAGGTAATGATGCATTGGCGACCGACCCGCAGCATTTCGTCGAGGATCTTGTCCGGGTAATGCACGGCTTGCAGGGCCTGGGTCATGACGACGATGTCAAAACTGTTGCTGGCGAAGTTGCCCAGCCCCTTGTCCAGATCCTGCTCGATGACGTTGATGCCCTTGGCCACGCACTCGGCGATGTTGTCGGCGTCGTTTTCCAGGCCATAACCGGTGACGTTCTTGTTGTCGCGCAGCCAGGTCAGCAGCTCGCCGTCACCGCAACCGAGGTCGAGGACGCGGCTGCCGGCGGGGATCCATTCCTGGATGATTTCCAGATCAGCTCTCATGGCTTTCTCACAACGTGATGCGGTTCATGTAATTGCCGAACGCCTGCAAGTAGCGCGGGATCGGAATCAGGAAGGCGTCGTGGCCCTGCGGCGCATCGATTTCCAGATAACTGACGTCCTTGCGCGCCGCCATCAGCGCATCCACCAGTTCACGCGAACGCGCCGGGGAGAAACGCCAGTCGGTGGTGAACGACATCACGCAGAACTTGGCCGTGGCGTTGGCGAAGGTTTTCGCCAGGTCATCGTCGAAGTTCGCCGCCGGATCGAAGTAATCCAGCGCCTTGGTCATCAACAGATAAGTGTTGGCGTCGAAGCGTCCGGAGAACTCTTCGCCCTGATAACGCAGGTAGCTTTCGACCTGGAACTCGACACTGTGGAAGTCGTAGTTGAGCTTCTCGCTCTTCAGGCCACGGCCGAATTTCTCGCCCATCGAATCGTCGGACAGGTAGGTGATGTGCCCGACCATCCGCGCCAGCATCAAACCGCGCTTGGGGATCACGCCCGCTTCCTGGAACGAACCGCCGTGGAATTCCGGATCGGTCAGGATCGCCTGACGCGCGACTTCGTTGAAGGCGATGTTCTGCGCCGACAACTTCGGTGCCGAAGCGATGGCCAGGCAGTGACGTACGCGATCCGGGTAAGTGATGGTCCATTGCAGCGCCTGCATGCCGCCGAGGCTGCCGCCGATCACCGCCGCCCACTGGCCGATGCCGAGCAGGTCAGCGAGGTGTGCCTGGCTGTGTACCCAGTCTTCCACGGTGAGCACCGGGAAGTCGGCACCGAACGGTTTGCCGGTCTCGGGGTTGATGCTGCTCGGGCCGGTGGAGCCGTTGCAGCCGCCCAGATTATTCAGGCTGACCACGAAGAACTTGTTGGTGTCGATCGGTTTGCCGGGGCCGATGCAGCTGTCCCACCAACCGGGCTTGCGGTCGTCGACGCTATGGTAGCCAGCGGCGTGATGGTGGCCGGACAAGGCGTGGCAAATCAGCACGGCGTTGCTCGCTTGCGCGTTCAGCGTGCCGTAGGTTTCGTAGATCAGGTCATAGGCGGCCAGCGACCGACCACAGGCCAAGGCCAGCGGTTCGCTGAAGTGCGCGGTTTGCGGCGTCACCAGACCAACAGAATCGGGGGGAAAGGCAGTTGGCATCGACCCTGCTCTCGTTGAAATGAGGCGTAAGTCTAAAGACCGGGGGGGTTAGCGGCAAGCAACGATCGGGCCTCATTCATTCATTGAACGCGCCCCCTGTGGTGAGGGGATTTATCCCCGTTGGGTGGCGAAGCCGCCCCCTGCGTTCTACCAGCCAAACCGGGTTGGCAGGTTTTACGACTGCTGCGCAGCCGAGCGGGGATAAATCCCCTCGCCACAGGAGATCAGGGGCGCACTAGTCCGGGCAAATCCGGCAACTTCTTCGGCGAGCAAATCTTCACTCGCTTCTGCCGGTTTAGCTCACCACTGAGCAAACTCACCTGACTCTTCGAAACCCCAAACGCCTTGGCCAGAAAACCCATCAGATACGCATTGGCCTTGCCCTCGACCGGCGGTGCGGTCAGGCGGATCTTCAGGCGATCACCGTGCAGCCCGGCGAAATCATCGCTGCGGGCTGCCGGTTGCAAGTGACACTCGAGGATCAAGTCGTCACCGTCCCATCGAAACCAGCTCACATCAGCAGACGGAGGATTTCCGGCATCATCGTCATCGCGGCCAGATTGTTGATCACCAGCATGTCGATCAGCTTAAGCGCAAGGAAGGCGAAGATCGGCGACAGATCCAGACCGCCGAGATTCGGCAGGAACTTGCGGAACGGCGCCAGCGCCGGCTCGCAGATCTGATTGACCAGCTCAGCGCCCGGATTGTGGCTGCCCGGTGCGACCCACGAGAGAATCACGCTGATGATCAGGGCGAAAAAGAAGATCTTCAGGAACAGCGCGGTCACGCCGATCAGCGACCAGATAAACAGTTGCAGCGGATTACCAGTGGTGCCGTAAGTCAGCAGCAGGGTCAGCGCCATCAGTGCCAGTTGCACCAGAATCGCCAGCACCAGCGACGACATGTCCAGGCCGAACAGGCTCGGAATGATTCGGCGCAGTGGCTTGAGCAGGGGCTGGGTCGCTTTGACAATGAACTGGCACAGCGGGTTGTAGAAGTTCGCCCGCACCAGTTGCAGCACGAAACGCAGCAACACGATCAGCAGGTACAGACTGCCGAGGGTTTGCAGCACGTAAACCGCTGCAGTGTTCAATCCAATCATGTAAGGCTCCTTATTTGCCCAGTTGTTCGGCCATTTCGGCCGAGCGGTGCGCGGCGGCGCCGAGTGCAGTTTCGACCAGGGCTTCGAAGCCATTGGCCTGGAATGATTTGATCGCCGCTTCGGTGGTGCCATTTGGCGAGGTCACGCGGCGACGCAGTTCGGCAGCATCGACATCACTGGAGACGGCCATGTGTGCCGCGCCCAACGCCGTTTGCAAGGTCAGTTGTTCGGCGATTTCCTTGGGCAGACCGAGTTTGACGCCGGCAGCGGTCATCGCTTCGATCAGCAGGAAGAAGTACGCCGGGCCGGAGCCGGACACGGCGGTCACCGCATCCAGTTGCTGTTCTTCGTTCAGCCACAGCGCGATGCCGACGGCGGACAGCAGCTCTTCGGCTTGCTGACGCTGCTCGGCGGTGACTTCGCTGGTCGCGTACAAACCGCTGACGCCCTGACGCAGCAGCGCCGGGGTGTTCGGCATGCAGCGCACGATCGGCTGCTCGCCGAGCCACGCGGTCATGCTCGCGCAAGTGATGCCGGCGGCAATCGACACCACCAGCTGATTTGGTTTCAGACTCGGGCGAAGCGCTTCGCACACGGTTTTCATGGCTTGTGGCTTGACCGCCAGCACGATCACGTCGACGCCGTCGATGGCCTGAGCATTGTCGGCAAAGGTTTCGATGCCGTGTTCAGCGCTGACCCTGGCACGGGTTTCTTCGCCCGGATCGCTGGCACGGATGTGGGCAGCTTCCAGACCTTTGGCGCGCAGGCCGCCGATCAAACTGGCAGCCATGTTGCCGGCACCGATAAAGGCAATACGTGTGTTGCTCATGTGTGGTCCTTATCTGGAAACGTTCAAGATTGGGAATAGTCACGCGCGCCAAACAGGGCCGTACCGATACGCACCCAAGTGGCGCCTTGGGCAATCGCCGACTCAAGATCGTGGCTCATGCCCATGGACAGTGTGTCGAGCGGCAAATCGAGGCTGGCCTGCAATTTCTGCACGGCGGCGAAGGCCGCGTCTTGCTCGGCGCGGTCGTCGGTCGGCTCGGGAATTGCCATCAAGCCGCGCAGTTTCAAACGCGGCAAAGTGCTGATCGCAGCGGCCAGCGCCGGCAGATCGTCAGGCGTGCAGCCGGATTTACTGACCTCACCGCTGACGTTGACCTGAATGCAGATATTCAGCGGCGGCAGCTCGGCCGGGCGTTGTTCGGACAGACGTTGAGCGATTTTCAGGCGATCCACGGAATGCACCCAGTCGAAATGCTCGGCAATCGCGCGAGTCTTGTTCGATTGAATGGGGCCGATGAAGTGCCAGATCAAGGGCAGGTCGGCCAGTTCGAGCTGTTTGCCCAAGGCTTCCTGCAGGTAGTTCTCACCAAAGTCGCGCAGGCCGGCGGCATACGCTTCGCGCAGGGTCTCGGCGGGTTTGGTTTTGCTCACGGCGAGCAACTGGACGCTGTTTACAGGACGGTGTGCGGCTTGGGTCGCGGTCTGGATGCGCGAACCAACGTGGGAAATGTTGTCTGCTATCGTGGACATCAAGAGGCGCCGGCGGTCTGAAGGTTCGCGGCATTCTACTGGAAACGAGGATCGCTATGGATATCACTGAACTGCTGGCCTTCAGCGCCAAACAAGGCGCTTCCGACCTGCACCTGTCGGCCGGTCTGCCGCCGATGATCCGCGTCGACGGCGATGTACGGCGGATCAATCTGCCGCCGCTGGATCACAAGCAAGTGCACGAGTTGATCTACGACATCATGAACGACACCCAGCGGGTCGACTTCGAGAAACATCTGGAAACCGACTTTTCCTTCGAAGTCCCCGGCGTCGCGCGTTTTCGGGTCAACGCCTTCAACCACAACCGTGGCGCCGGCGCGGTTTTTCGTACCATCCCATCGAAAGTGCTGAGCATGGACGACCTCGCCATGGGTGATGTTTTCCGCAAAATCACCGACGCGCCGCGCGGGCTGGTGCTGGTCACCGGGCCGACCGGTTCGGGCAAATCGACCACGCTGGCGGCGATGATCGATTACCTCAACAACCATCGTCATCACCACATCCTGACCATCGAAGACCCGATCGAATTCGTTCACGAATCGCGCAAATGCCTGATCAATCAGCGTGAAGTTCACCGCGATACCCGCAGTTTCGCCACCGCACTGCGCTCGGCACTGCGCGAAGACCCGGACGTGATTCTCGTCGGTGAGATGCGCGATCTGGAAACCATTCGCCTGGCGCTGACCGCCGCAGAAACCGGGCATCTGGTGTTCGGCACCCTGCACACCACGTCGGCGGCGAAAACCATCGACCGGGTGGTCGACGTGTTTCCCGGCGACGAGAAATCGATGGTGCGCTCGATGCTCTCGGAATCGCTGCTGGCGGTAGTCTCGCAGACGCTGATCAAGAAGATTGGCGGCGGCCGGATTGCGGCGCACGAGATCATGCTCGGCACGTCGGCGATCCGTAATCTGATCCGCGAGGACAAGGTGGCGCAGATGTATTCAGCGATTCAGACCGGAGGATCGCTGGGCATGCAGACCCTCGACATGTGCCTGAAAGACCTGGTGACCAAGGGCTTGATCAGCCGCGAGCATGCCCGGGAGAAAGCGCGGACGCCGGATAATTTCTGATCACTGTTGATGAGCCTTCTCTGGGGAGGCTCATTCCTTCGTTCACACATTCCTGACCAATCAACTGCGGCACTGGCTGACAAACCTCCTTACAATCCCCTCCTTTGTTAGCTGCCTAAGCAAGGATTCTGCATGCAAGCCGCCAACCCGCGTCGCGGGTACATCCTGGGCCTTACCGCCTACATCATCTGGGGCCTGTTCCCGATCTACTTCAAAGCCATTGCCGAAGTCCCGGCGGTCGAGATCATCATCCATCGGGTGCTGTGGTCGGCGCTGTTCGGCGCGTTGCTGCTGATGGTGTGGAAACACCCGGGCTGGCTGCGCGAGTTGCTCGACAATCCCAAGCGTCTGGCGATTCTGGCCTTGAGCGGCACACTGATCGCGGCCAACTGGCTGACGTACGTGTGGTCGGTGAACAACGGACGCATGCTGGAGGCGAGCCTCGGTTACTACATCAATCCGCTGGTCAACGTATTGCTGGGGATGCTGATTCTTGGCGAACGTCTGCGGCGGATGCAGTGGCTTGCGGTTGGGCTGGCAGCGGTTGGCGTGGCGCAGCAAGTCTGGCAGGTCGGCAGTCTGCCGTGGGTGTCGCTGGTGCTGGCGCTGACCTTTGGTTTCTACGGACTGATCCGCAAACAGGCACCGGTCAAGGCGTTGCCGGGCCTGGTGGTGGAAACCTGGATGCTGGTGCCGATTGCTATCGCCTGGCTGCTGTTCAATCAGACCGCGACCAGCGCGCAACCCGAGTTCTGGACCACGTCGCAAGCCTGGTGGCTGGTCGCCGCCGGCCCGGTGACGCTGGTGCCGCTGGTGTGTTTCAACGCGGCGGCGCGGCATCTGCCCTACACCACGCTGGGCTTCCTGCAATACCTGGCGCCGACGCTGGTGCTGCTGCAAGCGGTGCTGCTGTTCGGTGAGCACTTGTCGTCCAGCACGCTGGTCGCGTTCATCTTTATCTGGGCTGGCTTGGCGGTGTACAGCGTCGACGCGTGGATAAGTTTGCGCCGGCGCAGCTGATCAAAAAACATACAAACCTCCGCAGGCCACGGTTCTCGTGGCCTGCAACGTTCCTTCCCAAGGTTATCCACAGCGTGATCCCCGCCGTTTGTGCGCAACTCACTGAATACTGGCGGTTTTTTGATCAACTCCAGCAAAGCCACGGCGGGCGTGGCGTTGCTCGCAGTCTCTACAGGTTATCCACAGGCAGGTGCACGTTAAAACTGGATAACCTGCTCAGCGTTAAACGTCTGTGCGTAACACCAATTCGACCATCAAATCATCGGCCAGGGTTTCCAGGCGCGACTGCAACACGTCGAGCGATAAAGTCAGCGGCACGGCGAGAATCGCTTCGGCATGGAACAGCGGTTCACTGCTCATCGGTGCGGGGCGCACTTCGGTCACCAGCCTTTCAAGGTTCACGCCCTGCTCGCTGAGCAAGCGGGTGATGTCACGGACGATCCCCGGGCGGTCGTTGCCGACCAATTCCATGGCAATCGGTTTCCAGGTGCAGGATTGTTCGATTCCGCTTTCAGCAATCAGTACGCGAATGCCATGAGTCGACAGCGCTTGTAGGGAATCGACTAATTCGTCGTAAGCCTCTGCCGGCACGCCCACCCGCAGAATCCCGGCAAACTGCCCGGCCATCCGCGACATGCGACTTTCCAGCCAGTTACCGCCGTGCTCGGCAATGCATTGGGCAATACGCTCGACCTGCCCGGGCTTGTCCGGGGCGAAAACGGTGAGTACGAGATGGTCCATGGCGCCGCCCTCTTGTCATGACTGTTGTTATAGAAGGGGAAGTATAGGCAAGGGCGTTGATTCAGCCTGACCCGACCTGCCTTGCTGGGAAACTGTGCCTGGGTTCGGGTTCGGGTTTGGGTTCGGGTTTGGGTTTGGGTTTGGGTTTGGGTTTGGGTTTGGGTATGAACCTGTGGCGAGGGGATTTATCCCCGTTCGGCTGCGCAGCAGTCGTAAATCCTGCCAATTCGGTTTATCTGCCAGAACGCTGGGGGCGGCTTCGCCACCCAACGGGGATAAATCCCCTCGCCACAATTGACCCCACCACCAAGCCCTATGTGACAGATGCCATAGCAGCCAAATAGTATTTATGTGTACAACTTTTGATATTTAGCTGGAACAATCCAATGGTTTTTTGAGAACATCCCGTTCCGCGATGTGACCGCAATGCGACATGAGGTCGCAGAACGACGTAATTAGTCTGATTTTCACAAGCGCAACTCATCATGTAGTATGCCGCAGCGCGCACTACATAACGCTGGATCAATGTCTGCCCAAGGCATGTTCGCAACCCTGAAAGCCCCGTCAGCAAGGCCCCAAGCCTTTGATTGGTCCCAGCCCAGCCGCCAGCAATGGCATGTACTGGTCGGCAGGTTTGTGGTTTAAATGGCCAGAGGCTTCATTGTCAAATTGAAGAGCTGAAAAGCGAAATAGCTGAGCAGAGTGAGGCAAGCAATGACTGAACACGTTCAAGTCGGTGGCCTGCAGGTCGCCAAAGTCCTGTTCGACTTCGTGAACAACGAAGCCATTCCCGGTACCGGCCTCACCGCCGAAAAATTCTGGGAAGGTGCCGACAAGGTCATTCATGACCTGGCGCCGAAGAACAAAGCCCTACTCGCCAAACGCGATGACTTCCAGGCACGCATTGACGCCTGGCATCAGGAACGCAACGGTCAGGCGCACGACGCCGTGGCCTATAAAGCTTTCCTGCAAGAAATCGGTTATCTGCTGCCAGAAGCGGCTGATTTCCAGGCAACGACACAAAACGTCGATGATGAAATCGCCCGTACCGCCGGCCCGCAACTCGTTGTGCCGGTGATGAACGCCCGCTTCGCTCTCAATGCTTCGAACGCCCGCTGGGGTTCGCTGTACGACGCCCTCTACGGCACCGACGCGATCAGCGAAGACGGTGGCGCGGAAAAAGGCAAAGGCTACAACAAGGTGCGTGGCGACAAAGTCATCGCCTTCGCCCGTGCGTTCCTCGACGAAGCTGCGCCATTGGCTGCTGGCTCCCACGTCGATTCGACCGGCTACAAGATCGCTGACGGCAAACTGCTGGTCACCCTCAAGGATGGCAGCAACGCTGGCCTGCGCGACAATGCGCAACTGATCGGTTTCCAGGGCGACGCCAACGCGCCAATCGCCATCCTGCTGAAACACAACGGTCTGCACTTCGAAATCCAGGTCGACGCCACCACCCCGGTTGGCCAGACCGACGCTGCCGGCGTCAAAGACATCCTGATGGAAGCGGCACTGACCACCATCATGGACTGCGAAGACTCCGTAGCCGCCGTCGATGCTGACGACAAAGTGGTGATCTACCGCAACTGGCTCGGCCTGATGAAGGGCGACCTGTCGGAATCCGTGTCCAAGGGCGGCCAGACCTTCACCCGCACCATGAACCCGGACCGTACCTACACCGCGCCGAATGGCGGTGAAGTGACGCTGCACGGTCGTTCGCTGTTGTTCGTGCGTAACGTTGGCCATCTGATGACCATCGACGCGATTCTCGACAAAGACGGTAACGAAGTGCCGGAAGGCATCCTCGACGGTCTGGTCACTTGCCTCGCGGCGATGCACAACCTCAATGGCAACACCTCGCGGCGCAACACTCGCACTGGTTCCGTGTACATCGTTAAACCGAAGATGCATGGCCCGGAAGAAGCGGCGTTCACCAACGAGTTGTTCGGGCGCATCGAAGACGTGCTCGGTCTGAAACGCAACACGCTGAAAGTCGGGATCATGGACGAGGAGCGCCGCACCACGGTGAACCTCAAGGCCTGCATCAAGGCAGCCAGCGAGCGCGTGGTGTTCATCAACACCGGTTTCCTCGACCGCACCGGCGACGAAATCCACACCTCCATGGAAGCCGGCCCGGTTGTGCGCAAGGCTGACATGAAGGCTGAGAAGTGGATCGGCGCCTACGAAAACTGGAACGTCGATATCGGTCTGAGCACCGGCCTGCAAGGTCGTGCGCAAATCGGTAAAGGCATGTGGGCGATGCCCGATCTGATGGCCGCGATGCTTGAGCAGAAAATCGCCCACCCACTGGCTGGCGCCAACACCGCTTGGGTTCCATCGCCGACTGCCGCTGCACTGCACGCGCTGCACTACCACAAGGTTGACGTGTTCGCCCGTCAGGCCGAACTGGCCAAACGTGCTCGCGCGTCGGTCGACGACATCCTGACCATCCCGCTGGCGGTCAACCCGAACTGGACGCCAGAGCAGATCAAGAACGAACTGGACAACAATTCCCAGGGCATTCTTGGTTACGTGGTGCGCTGGATCGACCAGGGTGTGGGTTGCTCGAAAGTGCCGGACATCAATGACGTCGGCCTGATGGAAGACCGTGCCACGCTGCGTATCTCCAGCCAGCACATCGCCAACTGGCTGCGCCACGGCGTGGTCACCGAAGCGCAAGTGATGGAAAGCCTCAAGCGCATGGCGCCGGTGGTTGACCGTCAAAACGCCAACGACCCGCTGTACCGTCCGCTGGCCCCGAACTTCGACAGCAACATCGCCTTCCAGGCGGCGGTCGAACTGGTGGTCGAAGGCACCAAGCAGCCGAACGGTTACACCGAGCCGGTTCTGCACCGTCGTCGTCGCGAGTTCAAGGCGGCTAACGGCCTGTAAATTTGCGCTGATGTGAAAAAGCCCTGATCTTTGGATCAGGGCTTTTTTATTGGACGCAGAATCAAAAGATCGCAGCCTTCGGCAGCTCCTACATGAGATCACCTCTAGGAGCTGCCGAAGGCTGCGATCTTTTGATCTTCAAACCTCAGGAATCGATACCTAATTCATGTTTCACCAACGCCAATAACTTCACCGTATCAATCGGCTTGAGTAGAAAATCCACCACGCTCAAATGCATCGCCGCGATTGCGTCCTTCACATCGGCATCGCCCGAGACAATGATGATCGGCATCGCCGCCCGCACCGATTCGCGTACCTGCCGAATCAAATCCAGGCCATCGACATTGCCCATGCGCAGATCGGTGATCACCAGGCCAATCGAAGGTTTCTCGGCGAGCATCTTCAGGGCTGTCTCGCCACTGGCCGCCGTCATGCAACGAATACCGTCCAACGCGAGAATCTCCGACAACAGCTCCCGGGCGTCCTTGTCGTCATCGACGATCAGTACACGCTGCGGCGGCAGATCGGGTTCGAGCATTACTGCGCTGAGCGCCTCTCGCTCGGCATCGCTCAAAATATCGTGGTCGGACATGGCGTTCTCTAAGTGTTCAAAACAGTCCCTTGGCAAGTGGTCAGACATCGCTGGGCAGAGCTTCAATGTGCACTTCGTCGGATTTTTTTCCAAGGGGGTAACCAAGGGAATTTCCGACTGTTTGCGTAGGGCATCTCCGAAACTTCGCCAATGGTGGCAAAACCTAGACTTACGTCCAATGGGCACCCTGTCCGTAGGGGCCGACCATGGCCGTAACGATCCGACAACAACAATTCGAAAAAGACTGCGGTAATGGTTATGAGTAAAGCGGACGCCTTCACCCAGGCAGGGAAAACCGCGGTATTGCAGAACATTCAGGGCACCCTGCAATTCCTCCAGCGCTTCCCGCCCTTCAATCAGATGGAACACGCCCACCTCGCGTATCTGGTGGAGCAATGCCAACTGCGGTTTTACGCTCAGGGCGAGAGCATCATCAAACCCGTCGACGGCCCGGTCGAACACTTCTATATCGTCAAGCAGGGCCGGGTGGTCGGCGAACGTCAGCACATCACCAAACCCGGTACCGAGACCACGTTTGAAATCACCACCGGCGAATGTTTTCCGCTTGCTGCTTTGCTCGGCGAACGCGCGACGCGCACCGAGCATCTGGCTGGCGAAGATACGTTCTGCCTGCAACTGAACAAACTGGCGTTCATCAAGCTGTTCGCCCTCTCCAACGCCTTCCGTGATTTTGCCCTACGCGGGGTCAGCAGCCTGCTTGATCAGGTCAATCAGCAAGTGCAGCAGAAAGCCGTGGAAACCCTCGGCACGCAGTATTCGCTGAACACCCGCCTGGGCGAGTTGGCCATGCGTCATCCCGTGACGTGCAGCCCGGACACGCCGCTGCGCGAAGCGGTGAAGCTGATGCACGAGCAACAGGTCGGCAGCATCGTCGCCGTAGACGAAAACAAAGCACCGCTGGGGATTTTCACCCTGCGCGATTTGCGCCATGTGGTGGCTGAAGGCGTCGGTGATTTCAGCGAAGCCATCGAACGCCACATGACCCGCGCGCCCTTCTATCTGTCGCCGGATCACAGCGCGTTCGATGCGGCGATTGCCATGACCGAACGGCACATCGCCCACGTTTGTCTGGTCAAGGATCAACGCTTGTGCGGCGTGGTCTCCGAGCGCGATCTGTTTTCCCTGCAACGGGTCGATCTGGTGCATCTGGCGCGGACCATCCGCAGTGCGCAACGGGTCGAACAATTGGTGACCCTGCGCGGCGAGATCGGCCAACTGGTCGAACGCATGCTCGCCCATGGCGCGTCCTCGACGCAGATCACCCACATCATCACCTTGCTCAACGACCACACGGTGTGCCGGGTGATCGAGTTGACCCTCGCCGAAAAAGGCGACCCCGGCGTGCCGTTCAGTTGGCTGTGTTTCGGCAGCGAAGGTCGCCGCGAGCAGACGCTGCACACCGATCAGGACAACGGCATTCTGTTCGATGCCCGCGATGCGGCGCATGCCGCAGAAATTCGCGGCAAGCTGCTGCCCATCGCCCAGCAGATCAACCTGAGCCTGGCGCAGTGCGGCTTTACCCTGTGCAAAGGCAACATCATGGCCGGCAACCCCGAGCTGTGTTTGTCGCGGGCGGAATGGGCGCGGCGTTTTGCGGCGTTTATTCGTGAGGCGACGCCGGAGAACCTGCTCGGGTCGAGCATTTATTTCGATCTGCGCGTGGTCTGGGGCGATGAACAAAGCTGCGAGCAATTGCGCCGGGGCATTCTTGATCAGGTCGGCGACAACCGTTTGTTCCAACGCATGATGGCCGAGAACGCCTTGCGCAACCGTCCGCCGGTGGGGCGTTTCCGTGAGTTCGTATTGGCGCGCAAGAATGGCGAAAAAGCCACGCTGGATCTGAAGGTTCAGGGCCTGACGCCGTTTGTGGACGGCGCACGCTTGCTGGCGTTGGCCAACGGTATCGACGCCAACAATACCCTCGAACGCTTCCGTCAGTTGGTCGATAAAGAAGTCATCGAACGGCTGGACGGCGCGGCGTATGAAGAGGCGTATCACTTCATTCAGCAGACGCGCATGCAGCAACATCAACTGCAGACGCGGGAGAATTTGCCGTACTCCAACCGTGTCGATCCCGACAGCCTCAATCATCTCGACCGACGCATCCTCCGCGAATCCTTGCGTCAGGCGCAACGCCTGCAAAGCAGCCTGACCTTGCGGTATCAGCTATGAGCCTGTTTTCGTGGCTGCGCCCGGCGAGTCCGGTGGTGCCGGCGGACTTGCAGCAGCGTCTGGCCAAGCTGCCGGTGATCACCGATCTGAGCGACTGCAGCCTGCGTGAGCAACGCTGGGTGGTGCTGGACCTGGAAACCACCGGGCTCAACCTGAACAAGGATCGCGTGCTGTCGATCGGCGCGGTGGTGATCGAGGACGGCGCGATCGACTTCAGCCAGCAGTTCGAACGCACGCTGCAATGCCGCGAGTTGAAGCTCAGTCCCAGTGTGTTGATTCACGGCTTGGGGCCAAATGCGATTGCCGCCGGCAGTGAGCCTGCCGAGGCGTTGCTGGAGCTGCTGGAGTTTATCGGCAACAGCCCGGTGCTGGCGTTTCATGCGCCGTTCGATCAGCACATGCTCGGGCGCGCGCTGAAGGAACATCTGGGGCACAAGTTGCAGCAGGTGTTTGTGGATGTCGCCGACATTGCACCGCTGGTGTGCCCGCAAGCGCAGATCCGTGAGGCGGGGCTGGATGAGTGGATCGACTGGTTCAAGCTCGAAGTGTTCGAGCGGCATAACGCGAGTGCCGATGCGTTGGCCACGGCGGAGTTGGCGTTGATTCTGTTCAGCCGCGCGCGCGCGCAGCAGATTCATAGCCCGCTGAATTTGCAGCAGCGCCTGAGCCAATGGAAACGCCGCCAGCAAGCCCCCTCCTTCTAAAAGCCCCCTGTAGGAGCTGCCGCAGGCTGCGATCTTTTGACCTTGATCTGCAAAAACAAGATCAAAAGATCGCAACCTGCGGCAGCTCCTACCGGG
>NZ_AKJD01000118.1 GCF_000282515.1 Pseudomonas sp. GM80 | reverse complement strand
GACCTGCCGAAGGCTGCGATCTGTTGATCTTAAAAACAACATCAAGAGATCGCAGCCTTCGGCAGCTCCTACAGGGGGGGTGAGTGTTGAGTTTATTTTTTGCCGGGGAGTACCGAGCCGAGCACTTGCTTGGCGGTTTGCATCAGAATTCCCGCTTCGTCCGGATCGCCCTTGAGCAGTGTCGTGGCGAATTTCTTCGCCTGCTCAAGCTTGATGTGCGGCGGCAGCGGCGGCACGTTCGGGTCGGTCTTGAATTCGATCAGCACCGGTACGTCCGAAGCCAACGCCTGCTCCCACGCGCCGGCAACATCCTCTTCGCGATCCACGAAAATGCCTTTCAGGCCAATGGAAATGGCAAAGAGGTGATAAGGCACGTCCGGAATACTCTGCGACGCCTCGAATTTCGGATCGCCCTCCATCACCCGCTGCTCCCACGTCACCTGATTAAGGTCCTCGTTGTTGAACACCGCGCAGATCCATTTCGGGCTCGCCCACTGCCGCCAGTATTTGGCGACGGTGATCAGCTCGGCCATGTTGTTCATCTGCATCGCGCCGTCGCCCACCAGCGCAATCACCGAGCGCTCCGGGTAGGCGAATTTCGCGGCGATCGCATAAGGCACAGCGGCGCCCATCGACGCCAGCCCACCGGACAACGAGCACTGCATGCCGCGACGGATTTTCAGGTCGCGGGCAAACCAGTTCGCGCAGGAGCCGGAGTCGCTGGTGATGATCGCTTGCTCGGGCAAACGCGGCGACAGCTCATACACCACCCTTTGCGGGTTGACCGGGTCAGCCTTGGCCATGGCGCGTTTTTCCAGGGTTTTCTCCCAGCTGCCGCGCCAGCCTTCAACCTTCTTGCGCCACTTGTTCGAGGTTTTCTGTTCGAGCAGCGGCAACAAGGCGTTGAGGGTTTCGGCGGCGTCGCCGACCAGATTGACCTCCATCGGGTAGCGCAGGCTGAGCATGTCGGGTTGCAAATCGATCTGCACGCCGCGCGCCTGCCCTTCTTTGGGCAGAAACTCGGCATACGGGAAACCCGAGCCGATCATCAGCAAGGTGTCGCATTCGGTCATCAACTTGTAGCTGGGCTCGGTGCCGAGCAGGCCAATGCTGCCGGTCACCCACGGCAAATCATCCGGCAGCGCCGCTTTACCGAGTAGCGCCTTGGCGACGCCGGCGCCGAGTTTTTCCGCCACGGCGATCACTTCATCGGTTGCCTGCAACGCGCCCGCACCGACCAGAATCGCAACCTTTTCACCCGCGTTCAAAACGTCTGCCGCACGCTGCAAATCCGCCTCGTAAGGCAGCACTTTCGGTTTGCTATAACCGACGCCGGAATGCGCGGTGCCATGCGCGCGGGCCGGCGCCTGGTATTCAAGATCCTGCAAATCGTTGGGCAGGATAATTGCCGTGACACGCCGTTCGCCCACTGCCGTACGCACGGCGCGGTCGAGCAGATGGCGCACCTGCGACGGTGCCGAAGCCTGTTGCACAAACGCGCCGGCGACGTCCTTGAACATCGACACCAGATCGAGTTCCTGCTGATAGTGACTGCCCAGCGCCGTGCGTGCCTGCTGGCCGACAATCGCCAGCACCGGCATGTGGTCCATGCGCGCATCGTAGAGCCCGGTGATCAGGTGCGACGCCCCCGGACCGGACGTGGCAATGCACACGCCCAGTTCGCCGGTGAACTTGGCGTGCGCCGAAGCCATGAACGCGGCCATTTCCTCATGCCGCGCCTGAACGAATTCGATCTTTCCCTTGGCCCGGCTCAACGCCCCGAACACGCCATTGATGCCGTCGCCCGGATAACCAAAAATCCGCGTGACGCCCCATTGGCTGAGCCGTTCAACCAGAAAATCTCCCACTGTCATCGTCATCTCGATCCTCGCTTTTCACCGGTGCGTGAAGCATTCCCGGCGAAGTACCCGCCGGGAGGTGTAAGGGTCTGGACAGCCGCTTCGGCGCCGAAGTTTCGATTGATTTGCACGACATCATCGACTGCCCGAAGGCACAATGGCGCCCGACCCAGTGATCGCAAAGGACGAATGACAATGAACTTACCTGATGCATGGCGGCGCACATTTGCTGATGCTGTCATCGAACAACAAACCATCGGCGAATCGCGCGCCGACGTCTGGCGCATCAGCCCTGCCGACTCAGCTGCGCTGTTCGTGAAGTGCGAGCAAGTGATGACGTGGGGCGAACTACCCGGCGAAGTGCAGCGCCTGCGCTGGCTGGAAACGCTTGATCTGCCCGCACCACGGGTACTGGAAACGACCACTGAAGCCGAGCACAACTGGTTATTGATGACCGCCGTGCCAGGGCGCGATCTGGCCAGCAGCGAACAGCTCTCACCGCTACAAATCGTCACGCTCACGGCGCAAGCCTTGCGCGAATTGCACGCGGTGGCGATCGACAGCTGCCCGTTCGATCACTGCCTCGACAAGAAAATCCCACTGGCCCGCGAGCACGTCCGGGCAGGCCTTATCGATGAAGAGGACTTCGACGACGCCCGCCTCGGCCGCAGCGCTGAAGACGTGTTCCAACAGTTGCTCGCCGAACGCCCGCCACACGAAGAACTGGTGGTGACGCATGGCGATGCGTGCCTGCCCAACCTGCTCGCCGAACATGGCCGTTTCAGCGGTTTCGTCGACTGTGGACGCCTGGGCGTTGCTGACCGTTATCAGGACCTTGCGCTGGCCGCTCACAGCATTACCGATAACCTTGGCGAGCAATGGCTGCCGGCATTTTTCGAGGCGTACGGCGTGCAACCCGATCAGCGCCGGATTGCCTTTTATCAGCTGCTTGACGAGTTTTTCTGAGGCGAAGGCCTTTGTGCGCGGTCGATGTTGAATAACCGGCGGAGGACGCACGATGACTGAAGTACAGACCTTGCTGCTTGAGCGTAACGACTGGGTACCGAACAACCCGCACTTGCCGGTGCTGGTCTATCCGCAAGCGATCGCAATCGAGGGCCGCGATCCGGCGGCATTGTTCGAGCGCACCTTTGACGCCAACGGCTGGCCGGCGCAATGGCGCTATGGGATTTACGACTTCCATCACTATCACACCGAAGGCCATGAAGTGCTGGGCGTCGCCGCTGGCCACGCGCGGCTGATGCTCGGTGGCCCGCATGGGCACGTGCTGGAGGTCAGCGCCGGCGATGTGTTGCTGCTGCCTGCCGGCACCGGCCATTGCAACCTCGGCTGCAGCGCAGACTTTCTGGTGGTCGGCGCTTATCCGCCGGGGCAGCACGCCGATATCTGCCGTGAGGCGCCGAGCGAGGCGCAATTGCGCGCCATCGAGCAACTGCCGTTTCCCGCGCAGGATCCGGTGCAAGGCGCGCAAGGGGCGGTGCAGCAATACTGGGGCAAATAGCCTTCAGCGGTGCGGATGCACGGTCCATGCGACCAGTTTGATCACGATCGGCCGAACGACAAGGATGCACAGGAACGCCACCGGCATCGCCAGCTTGTAGGCGTGCAAGGCATTACTCAGGTAATCGTTATCAATGCCCGAGTTGCTGGCCGTGATCACCAGCGACATGAGGAAGGCCATGATCGTCGCCATGTACAGGGCAAACACGTACGGCGTGGTCCGCGCCGACAGCTTGCGCCGACTCAGGTAAACCGCTTCGGGACTGGTTTGTTGATTCATAAGGCGCATCCATCCGTTGACAGGGAGCGGGCACCTTAGCAAAGCGGTTGCGCGCCAACTAGACGGGTAAACGCAGGTACTTTATAAAGCACAACTTACGAATCAACCCTTCTCGGCAGGCCAAGGATGAATCTGTTAGCGGCGATTGCCAGTTTTATCAAAGTGGTCGAATCCGGCTCGATTGTCGGCGCCGCGAAAAGCCTGGGTGTCAGCGCAGCGGCCGTCAGCCAGACGCTCAATCGCCTTGAAAGCCACCTCGGCGTACGCCTGTTGCAACGCACCACGCGCAGCATGGCGCTCACCGAACACGGCGCGCTGTACTACGAAAAGGTCAAGCGCATCGCCGCGGATCTGGAATCGGCACAAAGCTCGATCTGCGTCGCCGAAACCGTGCTGCAAGGCCGACTGAGCATCGCCTCGACGTCTGCGTTCGGCCGCCATGTGCTGGCGCCGCTGATCGCCGGTTTTGCAGCGCTGCACCCGCGTCTGCAGGTCGAGTTGTCGACCACGGACGGCAAGATCAGCCACATCCACGACGGCATCGACCTGAGCCTGCGGATCAAGCCGCAACTGGAAGAAGGCATCGTCGCGCGCAAGATCGTTGCCCTGCCCTTCATCCTCTGCGCCTCGCCCGCCTACCTGCAACGCGCGGGCCGGCCAAGCACGCCGGATGAGCTGCACCAGCATGCCTGCCTGGCGTTTCGTTATCCGTTGGACGGGCGTTTTCTGCGCTGGAGTTTCATTCGCGACGGCCAGCGCTACGACGCACCTATCAACGCGACGGCGATCAGCGATGACATCGACGCCCTGGCGCAAATGGCAATCCACGGCGCGGGCATCACCCGACTGGCAGAATTTGTCGCCGCGCCCTTTCTCGCCAGCGGCCAGTTGCTGGCGTTATTCGAACCCGGCGCCAACGCGGCGCAGGCGGTTGCCGAACCGATGGAAATCTATGCCTGCGTGCAGGAGCGTGCGGCGCTGACGCCGAAGGTCAAAGCGTTCATCGATTATCTGCTTGAGCATCTGGCCGCGCGCTGGCCGATGGAACACACCCACCCTCAACTACTCAGCCGAAGGGATTTGCCGTGACCCGATTACGCTACGCCAAAGGCTCAGGCCACCCCCCGCTGCATCTGGCATCGATTACCGCGAACGGCGCCGATGCGGGAGAGCTGCGGTTCACGCTGGCGAATGCCAAAGAGCTTCGCATCGCCTTTACGTCGCACGCCGAGCAAGTACGAATGCTCGAACGCCTGATCACTGAACGCGTGCCCTTTGCCGTCGGCGGCATGTGCCCGGGGCCCGCAGAAGAGGTCGACATGCTCATCGCGACAGCCGAACTGGCAGGCCCCTACATTGAGCTGGCCTGGACCGCGCCACAGCAGTGGGTGGTCAGGGAAACTTCAAGCGTTGCGAGCGAGTGGCTGCAAGTCGCTGAAGCCAGCATGATCGCCAACCCGTCATTCGACCCGAACGCACTCAAGTGTTTTGACTGCCCCACGCTGCGGTAAATGGACTGCAGGTGAAATGCAAAAAAAGCCGCACGCCCCGCAGCCGTCATCGCCGCCGTCCAACATGAAATAACGCCGATCGCGCTGGCACCCGGCGAGATTTTTTCATACGGTGTTCGATCTCTTCTCCGCCAGCATTCGACGAGGTCCGTTTCATGAGTAAAGCGTCCTACGTACCGCCCAAGGTCTGGAAAAATGAAGCGCCATCCGGTGGCCAGTTCGCCAACATCAATCGCCCGACTGCCGGGCCGACGCATGACAAAGCGCTGCCCGTGGGCAAACATCCGCTGCAGCTGTATTCGCTCGCTACGCCCAACGGCGTGAAAGTGACGATTCTGCTCGAAGAACTGCTGGCGCTGGGACACACCGGCGCCGAGTACGACGCGTGGCTGATCCGCATTGGTGAAGGCGATCAGTTCTCCAGCGGCTTTGTCGAGATCAATCCGAATTCGAAGATTCCGGCGCTGCTTGATCGCAGTGTCGAGCCGTCGATTCGGGTGTTCGAGTCGGGTTCGATCCTGCTGTACCTGGCCGAAAAATTCGGCGCCTTCCTGCCCAAGGATCCTGCCGGACGCACCGAAACCCTCAACTGGCTGTTCTGGCAAATGGGCGCGGCGCCGTATCTGGGCGGGGGCTTCGGGCATTTTTACGCGTATGCGCCGGAGAAGCTCGAATACCCGATCAACCGTTTCACCATGGAAACCAAACGGCAGCTGGATGTGCTGGATCGACGCCTGGCCGAGAGCCCTTATCTGGCCGGCGACCGCTACACCATTGCCGACATCGCGGTCTGGGCCTGGTACGGGCAACTGGTGCGCAATAACGTTTACTCGGCGGCGGAGTTCTTGTCCGCGCAGGAATACACCCATGTGCAACGCTGGGCACAAGTCATCGCCGATCGACCTGCAGTGATTCGCGGAATGCGCGTCAACCGCACATGGGGCGATGAAGACACGCAAGTGCCCGAGCGCCATCAGGCCCAAGACCTCGACTAACCCCGCAACCTCCCTGTAGAAGCTGCCGCAGGCTGCGATCTTTTGATCTTGCTTTCCCAAAATTAAACCGAAGATCAAAAGATCGCAGCCTGCGGCAGCTCCTACAGGGGATCGGTGGTGGTGCAAGGCTGCACTCGGCAAATGTGAAAAATTCGTTAACTATCTGACTCGTACGGCTTTCTTCGGGCGAATCAATCTGACATGCTAATGCGAATACTTCTTGTATGCGCCTGCATCAGATTCGTTTTGGTATTACCTGGGGAAGCAGATTGATGTCGTTTCACACCATTCACCGTCGTTCCAACCTTTCGCCCAACATTCTGGCCGTCGCTATTTGTATGGCCAGCATCGCACCGGTCATGGCCGATGATGCGTCGCCCGCCACGCCGGCAAACCCTGCGCCGGCCACCACGCTGGAACTCGGTGCCACTGAAATCGGCGCCACGCAGATGGGCAGCACCACTGAAGGCACGGACTCCTACACCACCGGCCCGATGCAGACGGCAACCAAGTTGTCGCTGACCATGCGCGAAACGCCGCAGGCGGTGACCGTTGTCACCCGCCAGCGCATGGACGATCAGGGCATGACCAGCATCAACGATGTGGTGAAGGCCACACCGGGTCTGTTCCTCAATCAGTCCAGCGGCCCGGGGCGACAGACTTACAGTTCGCGCGGTTTCGACATCGACACCATCATGTACGACGGCCTGCCGAGCACCTACTCGCCATTCTCGATGGCCGTGCAGCCAAACCTGGCAATGTTCGACCGCGTCGAAATCGTGCGCGGTGCGACCGGCCTCGTCACAGGCGCCGGCAACCCTTCGGCGGCGATCAACATGGTGCGCAAGCGTCCGACGGCCGATCAGCAAGTGACCCTGACCGGCGCGGCTGGCAGCTGGGATGATTACCGTGGCGAAATCGACGCCTCCAGCCCGCTCAATGAAAGCGGTACGCTGCGCGGCCGGGTGGTGAGTTCCTATCAGGGCGCGGACAGCTTCCGCGACAAAGAACAAAACGATCACGGCCTGTTCTACGCCATCGGTGAAGCCGACCTGAGCGACAGCACCACAGCCGCCCTGGGCTTCTCGCGCCAGAACGAACAGACCAACTATTTCTGGGGCGGCCTGCCGCTCGGCGCCGACGGTCACCACCTCGACCTGCCCCGCTCCACCTACCCGGGCACCGACTGGGAAAACAAGAAGCTGCAGATCGACACCGTGTTCGGTGAAATCGAACATCGCTTCGACAACGACTGGAAACTGCACCTGGCCGGCTCATCCTCGACCCTCAATGGCGAGTTCTCCGGCACCTACCTGTCGCGTTACAACGGCCCGCTGGAAACCACCGCCTATCAGTCGCATAACACCGACAAACAAACCGCGTTCGACGCCTTCGCCAGCGGCCCGTTCGAAGCCTTCGGCCGCACCCACGAACTGGTCGTCGGCGCCAGCGACCGTGTCTACGATGCGACCTCCAAAGAGTACGACCCGTACACTACCGCGTGGCCCATCGGCGCGCCAAAACCGAACTTCGTGCGCGACAGCAAAACCCGCACGGTGACCACGCAAGATGCCGTCTACCTGACCACGCGCCTGAGCCTCGCCGATCCGCTGACGCTGATCCTCGGCGGTCGTCTGGACTGGTACGACTACGATGACCGCACCGGTGATGGCGACTACAAGGTCACCCGCAATCTGACGCGCTACTCCGGTCTGATCTACAAACTCGACGATCACCATTCGGTATACGCCAGCTACACCGACATCTTTACCCCGCAGACCTCCAAAGACCTCTCCGGCAAAGTGCTCGACCCGATCGTCGGCGAGAACTACGAGGTCGGCATCAAGGGCGAATACTTCAATGGCGCGCTCAACGCCAGTCTGGCCGTGTTCCAGATGGACCAGACCAACCGCGCCGCCCTCGCTGCCACCCAGCTCGGTTGCCCGGTCATGACCTGCTACCAGGCCTCCGGCAAGGTGCGCAGCCAAGGCGTGGACATGGAACTGCAAGGTGCCCTGACCGAAAACTGGCAAGTCGGCGCCGGCTACACCTTCACCCGCGCGCATTACATCAAGGATGAAAATCCCGACAACGATAACCAGCGCTTCAAAACCGACATCCCCGAGCACCTGTTCAAGGTGTCGACGATGTATCGCCTGCAAGGCCCACTGGAGAAATTCCGTATCGGTGGCAACGTCTACTGGCAGAGCCGCCTGTACAACGACGTTCCGGTCGCCAACAGCACCTATCGCCTCGAACAGGGCAGCTACGCCGTCACCGACTTGATGGCCGGTTATGAAGTCAACAAACACCTGGATCTGCAGGTCAACGCGAACAACATTTTCGACCGCGTCTACTACTCCTCCATTGGCTATAACACCACCTGGGGTTCCACCGACAACTACGGCAATCCACGCAGCTACATGCTGACGGCCAAATACAAGTTCTAAGTCCGACGCATTAGTCATGGCTGGCAATAAGGGATAGTCTCTGCCTCGATACCCACTCGAAGCGCCAGCCCATGACCAACCCAGCGTTCTCCTCCGACATTGAAGCCATCCGCAGCATTGACTCGGTGCCCGTGATCCTGAGCATGGTCAAGCACCTCACGGGCATGCGCTTTGCGGCGGTAGCGCGGGTCACCGAGAAAAACTGGGTGGCCTGCGCGGTCGACGACTCGATTGATTTCGGGCTCAAGCCCGGTGGCGAACTGGTGCTCGAATCGACCATCTGCCATGAAATCCGTCAACACCAGCAGCCGGTCATCTTCGGCCATGCCAGCACCCACCCGGTTTTTTCGCTGCACCACACGCCGAAAACCTATGGCCTGGAAAGCTACATCTCCATTCCCATCGTCAAAGCCAATGGCGACTTTTTCGGCACGCTGTGCGCCATCGACTCAGTCCCGGCGAACCTCGACGAGCCGGCCATCGCGAAAACCCTGACCCTGTTCGCCCAACTGATTGCGATGAGCCTCGACACGCAAAGTCATCTCGAAGCGACCAAAGCCGAACTGAGCAATGCCAATGAGCTGGGCCGGCTGCGCGAACAGTTCATCGCGGTCCTCGGGCATGATCTGCGTACACCGTTGAGCGCGATTCGCATGAGCGCCGACCTGCTGGAAACCAGGACCGAAGAGAAACGCTCGCTCAATCTGCTGTCGGCGATCCGCAAGAGCTCGGTGCGCATGGGCGTATTGATCGAAAACATCCTCGACTTTGCCCGTGGACGCCTGGGCGACGGGATTCCGGTCCGGCGCAAACTGGTGGATGACCTGCAACAGACGCTGCAGCAAACCCTTGAAGAGGTGCAGGTTTCGCACCCGCGAGCGACGTTCACGCACACGCTGAACGTGCCGAGCGGCGTCTATTGCGATGCGCTGCGCATCAGCCAGTTGCTGTCCAATCTGCTGGGCAACGCGGCCACTCATGGCTCGACCAGCGCGCCGATCATCCTCAACGCTTTCGCTGAGAACGATGAAATCGTGATTTCGCTGACCAACCAGGGCACGCCGATTTCGGCGCAGTTGATGCCGCTGCTGTTCGAACCGTTTTCCCGGTCCGAAGCCGGGCAGCGTAACGAGGGATTGGGACTGGGGCTTTATATCGCCGCGCAGATTGCGGCGGCGCACAACGGCACGTTGAGCGTCACCTCAACCGCTGAATCGGGAACCTGCTTTGTCGCGCGGTTCCCGGCGCAGTTCAAGTGGGTATGAGTTGGCGCTGACGGTTACACCGTCTGCCGGCGCATGGTCAGAATCGCCGCGCCGAAACCAATGAACGTTGTGCCCACCACCCGGCTGACCCAACGCGACAGCGCCGGGCGGGTCAACACGCCCTTGGCGCGAGACGCCAATGCGGCATAGATACTCAACGACGACACCGACAACGCCATGAAGATCGAGGTCAGAATCAGGAACTGCGGCAGCAACGCGGCGCCCTGATCGATGAATTGCGGAAACAATGCAGTGAAAAACATCGTTGCCTTGGGGTTGGTCACCGCCGTCAAAAAAGCCGACTTGTAGAGTTTGCCGCGCGTTGGCCGGGCCTTGGTCGCCTCACCTTCGAGCCCCTCTGGCAGCATCGGGCCCTTTTTGAACAGCTGCTTGACCCCGAGATAAAACAGGTACCCGGCGCCGATGATCTTCACCGCGTTGAAAAGAATCTCCGAACTGGCCAGCAGCGCGCCCAACCCCAGCATCGCCGCCGCCGACAGGCAGAACAAACCGCTGGCATTGCCCAGCGAAGACCAGATCGTGCTGCGCTGCCCGTGCGCCAGACTGTTGTTGATTGCCATCAAAGTTGCCGGCCCGGGGCTGGCAATGGCAATCGCGCCAACCAGGGTGAACGCCAGTATCGAGTGAGAATCCATTTTCGCTGCTCGTGGTCAAAGTGGTGCTGCATGTTACAGCAGCCAGGCGGTCTCTTGCTTGGGCGGCTATACCTTGTTGCGTAGCGCAGCCATCGCCCAGAGGAAATCATGACCGACCGCCAACACCTGCATCGCGAGGGTTTTGCCCTGCTCCGCCAGGCCATCCCGAGACAATGGCTGAATGAGTTGCGTGCGGTGTTCGAGGCCGGTGTGAAACCGTCGACCCAATGGCCGACACCTCGCGGGGTGGACTGGCGCCATTCACAGTTGGACCTCGACGTGCGAATTCAGGCGACGTGCCGTCTACCGCAGTTACTGGCAGTGGTCGGCGAACTGATTGGCGAGCGATTTTTTCTGGCGCAAGTGGAGGGTCGCGAGCCGCTCGGCGGTGGCGG
>NZ_AKJD01000117.1 GCF_000282515.1 Pseudomonas sp. GM80 | reverse complement strand
GCTGCGATCTTTTGATCCTGTTTTTTGACAATCAAGATCAAAAGATCGCAGCCTGCGGCAGCTCCTACAGGGGGATCGGTTCGCAAAAAGCGTTCATAGAGTGTTGTTCACTATTGTTCATTGTCAATCGGCCAACTGTTCAAATGTGTTCAGCAATGAACGCCGTTTCCCCACGCTTTCACCGATTTTCGCGACAAATCAATCACTTAATATTTCTGGCACGAAACTCGCTCCTGTGCACAGGTCGCTTGACTCCAATAATAAAAAGGCCGAGCCATGTCACTCACCCTGGAGCACGTCAGCCGCACCGTCGAGGGCCAGACCTGGATCGACGATGCCTGCCTGAAATTCGAACCCGGTTCGTTCAACGTTTTGCTTGGCCGCACGCTGTCCGGCAAAACCAGCCTCATGCGTTTAATGGCCGGGTTGGACAAGCCCGACAGCGGCCGCATCCTGATGAACGGCGTCGACGTCACCCAACGCCCGGTGCGCCTGCGCAACGTGTCGATGGTCTATCAGCAGTTCATCAACTACCCGACCATGACCGTGTTCGAGAACATCGCCTCGCCGCTGCGTCAGGCCGGTGTGTCGAAAGAGATCATCCACAGCAAAGTGCAAGAAACCGCGAAGATGCTGCGCATCGAGAAGTTTCTGCAGCGCTATCCGCTGGAGTTGTCCGGCGGCCAACAGCAACGCACGGCCATGGCTCGCGCGCTGGTCAAGGATGCCGAGCTGATCCTCTTCGATGAACCGCTGGTCAACCTCGACTACAAACTGCGCGAAGAACTGCGTCAGGAAATGCGCGAGCTGTTCAAGGCGCGCCACACCATCGCCATTTATGCCACCACCGAGCCCAACGAAGCGCTGGCACTCGGCGGCACCACGACGATTCTTCACGAAGGCCGGGTGATTCAGAGCGGCCCGTCGACTTCGGTGTATCACCAGCCACAAACCGTACTTGCGGCTGAGCTGTTCTCCGAACCACCGATCAACCTGATGCCGGGGCGCATCGCCGGCAACGAAGTCAGCTTCGCCAATTTTGTGCACTTCCCGTTGAACGTCGATCTGCGTCCAGTAGGCGAGGGCGAGTTCCGATTCGGTGTGCGCCCCAGCCACATCTCGCTGGTGCCGAGCAACGATGATGACCTCGAGCTGGCGGTCACCGTCGAAGTCGCCGAGATCAGCGGTTCGGAAACCTTTCTGCACGTGCGCAACGAGCATTTTCTGCTGGTGCTGCACCTGCCCGGTGTTCACGAATACGACGTCGATGCGCCGATCCGCATTTACATCCCGACCCACAAACTGTTCGTTTTCGATGCGCAGGGCCGTCTGGTGCAAGCACCGGGCCGGCGTGTCGCGAGGGTTGCCTGATGGCCGAAATCCGTTTGCAGCACCTCGCCCACAGCTACAGCAAGACCCCGAGCGGCGCCGAGGATTACGCGATTCGCGAGATGGATCACGTCTGGGAGCAGGGCGGCGCCTATGCCTTGCTCGGGCCGTCGGGTTGCGGCAAGTCGACCTTGCTCAACATCATTTCCGGATTGCTCAGCCCTTCGCAGGGCCATGTGCTGTTTGACGGCAAAGCGGTTAACGACCTGACGCCGGAGAAGCGCAACATCGCTCAGGTTTTCCAGTTTCCGGTGGTCTACGACACCATGACCGTGTTCGATAACCTCGCCTTCCCCCTGCGCAATCAGGGCATGGCCGAGGCGAAAGTACACAGCAAGGTGCAGGAAATTGCCGAAGTCCTCGACCTGCAAAACCTGCTGAGCAAAAAGGCGCGCAACCTCACCGCCGACGAAAAACAGAAAGTTTCGATGGGCCGAGGCCTGGTGCGTGACGACGTTTCGGCGATTCTTTTCGATGAACCGCTGACGGTGATCGACCCGCACCTGAAGTGGAAACTGCGGCGCAAGCTCAAGCAGATCCACGAGCAGTTCAACATCACCATGGTCTATGTCACCCACGATCAACTGGAAGCCTCGACCTTCGCCGACAAGATTGCGGTGATGTACGGCGGCCAGATTGTGCAGTTCGGCACGCCACGGGAATTGTTCGAACGGCCGAGCCATACCTTTGTCGGCTATTTCATCGGCAGCCCCGGCATGAACCTGATCGAGGTGCAGCCACAACCCGGCGGCGTCGGTTTCGCCTCGACACATTTGCCGTTGTCCGACGCGATGCAGCGACATATCGAACACGGCCAGTGGAAAAATCTGAAGGTCGGCATCCGACCTGAGTTTATTCACGTGTGGGACGAGCCGTTTGATGACGCGATGCAGGCCAGGGTCGTACACGTCGAAGACCTCGGCACCTACAAGATCATGACCCTCGATCTAGACGGCGCACCGCTGAAAGTGCGCCTGGCCGAAGACAAACCGGTGCCGCAGGGCACCGCGTACATCAGTTTTCCGGCGCAGTGGCTGATGGTCTATGCCGATGAGTTTCTGCTTGAAACCGGTGATGAGGTGCAGCCATGAACAAGGTGCAGAACAACAAGGCCTGGTGGCTGGTGTTGCCGGTGTTCCTGCTGGTGGCATTCAGTGCGGTGATCCCGATGATGACCGTGGTCAACTATTCGGTGCAGGACATCTTCGACCAGTCCAGCCGCTATTTCGTCGGCGCCGACTGGTACAAGCAGGTGCTGCTCGATCCGCGTCTGCACGACTCGTTGCTGCGTCAGTTCATCTATTCAGCGTGCGTGTTGTTGATTGAAATTCCGCTGGGCATCGCCGTCGCCCTGACCATGCCGACCAAGGGCCGCTGGTCGTCGGTGGTGCTGATCATTCTGGCGATTCCGCTGCTGATTCCGTGGAACGTGGTCGGTACGATCTGGCAGATTTTCGGTCGTGCGGACATTGGTTTGCTTGGGTCGAGCCTCAACGCGATGGGCATCAGCTACAACTACGCGGCCAACACCATGGACGCCTGGGTAACGGTGCTGGTGATGGATGTCTGGCACTGGACTTCACTGGTTGCGTTGCTGTGCTTCTCCGGTCTGCGCGCGATTCCCGACGTGTATTACCAAGCGGCGCGCATCGATCGAGCCTCAGCCTGGGCGGTGTTCAGGCACATTCAGTTGCCCAAGTTGAAGAGCGTGCTGCTGATCGCAGTGATGCTGCGTTTCATGGACAGTTTCATGATCTACACCGAGCCGTTCGTGCTCACCGGCGGCGGGCCGGGCAATGCCACGACCTTCTTGAGTCAGACGCTGACCCAGATGGCCGTAGGGCAATTCGACCTCGGTCCGGCAGCGGCGTTTTCGCTGGTGTACTTCCTGATCATCCTGTTGGTGTCCTGGCTGTTCTACACCGCCATGACGCACTCCGACGCCAACCGCTGAGGCCCGGCCATGAGCAAAAGAAAGCTTATTCCGTTGCTGGTGTACATTCTGTTCCTGCTGGTGCCGATCTACTGGCTGCTGAACATGTCCTTCAAGAGCAACACCGAAATCCTCGGCGGCCTGACGCTTTTCCCACAGGACTTTACGCTGGCGAACTACAAGGTGATCTTCACCGATCCGAGTTGGTACAACGGCTATCTCAACTCGCTGTATTACGTGAGTTTGAACACGGTGATCTCGCTGAGCGTGGCGCTGCCGGCGGCCTATGCGTTTTCGCGCTATCGTTTTCTCGGCGACAAACACCTGTTCTTCTGGTTGCTGACCAACCGTATGGCGCCACCGGCGGTGTTCTTGCTGCCGTTTTTTCAATTGTATTCGTCGATTGGGCTGTTCGATACGCACATCGCCGTGGCTTTGGCGCATTGCCTGTTTAACGTGCCGCTGGCGGTGTGGATTCTCGAAGGCTTCATGTCCGGCGTGCCCAAGGAAATCGACGAAACCGCCTACATCGACGGCTACAGTTTTCCCAAGTTCTTCGTGAAGATTTTCATCCCGCTGATTGGCTCCGGGATCGGTGTCACGGCGTTTTTCTGCTTCATGTTTTCCTGGGTCGAATTGCTGCTGGCGCGCACGTTGACCTCGGTAAACGCCAAGCCGATTGCGGCGGTGATGACCCGCACAGTGTCGGCGTCGGGAATCGATTGGGGTGTGCTGGCGGCGGCGGGGGTGTTGACCATTCTGCCGGGCATGCTGGTGATCTGGTTTGTTCGCAACCACGTGGCCAAGGGCTTTGCCCTCGGTCGGGTTTGAGGAGCTGATGATGGAATGGATGAGTTGGACCACCCCGACAGCCGCATTCTTCATCGTCATCGGCCTGATTCTGGTCGGCATGACCACTTGGGAATTGCGTTCGCCGAGCATCCTGCGGCGAGGTTTTCTACCGATTGCCACCACCCGTGGCGATCGCTTGTTTATCGGTCTTCTCGGCAGCGCCTACCTGCATTTGCTGGTGATCGGCGCCACCGACTGGAGCATCTGGGTGGCGTCCGCGTTGTCCCTGGTGTGGCTGTTGGCTGTGATGCGTTGGGGCTAGTCGAGTCGTTCGGCAACCGTGCTCCGAAATCCTAAACAGGAGGTCTCTATGTTCGACAAAAACAATAAGCTGCGACATAGCATTTCATTGGCAGCCATGCTGGCACTCAGCGGTTTGAGCGCCGCCGCGTGGGCCGATGCCTACGAAGACGCGGCGAAAAAATGGATCGGCAGTGAATTCAAACCGTCGACCCTGACGGCTGAACAGCAGCTCGAAGAATTGAAGTGGTTCATCAAGGCGGCCGAGCCGTTTCGCGGCATGGACATCAAGGTCGTTTCCGAGACCCTGACCACCCACGAATACGAGTCGAAAGTGCTGGCCAAGGCCTTCACCGAAATCACCGGGATCAAGCTCACCCACGACCTGCTGCAAGAAGGCGACGTGGTCGAGAAAATGCAGACGGTGATGCAGTCCGACAAAAACATCTATGACGGCTGGGTCAACGACTCGGACCTGATCGGTACGCACTTTCGCTACGGCAAAACCGAATCGATCACCGACCTGATGGCCAACGAAGGCAAGAACTTCACCTCGCCAACCCTCGACATCAAGGACTTCATCGGCATCTCGTTCACCACCGCGCCGGACGGCAAGATCTATCAACTGCCCGACCAGCAATTCGCCAACCTGTACTGGTTCCGCGCTGACTGGTTTGAGCGCGCCGATCTGAAAGCCAAGTTCAAGGAAAAGTACGGCTACGAATTGGGCGTGCCGGTGAACTGGTCCGCCTATGAAGACATCGCCAAATTCTTCAGCGAAGACGTCAAGGAAATCGACGGCAAGCGCGTTTACGGGCACATGGATTACGGCAAGAAAGACCCGTCGCTGGGCTGGCGCTTCACCGATGCCTGGTTCTCCATGGCCGGTGGCGGCGACAAGGGCATCCCGAATGGTTTGCCGGTGGACGAGTGGGGGATTCGTGTCGAGGATTGCCACCCGGTCGGCTCCAGCGTGACCCGTGGCGGCGACACCAACGGCCCGGCGGCGGTGTTCGCCACGCAAAAATATGTCGATTGGCTGAAGGCTTACGCGCCACCGGAAGCGGCGGGTATGACCTTCTCCGAGTCGGGGCCAGTACCGTCGCAGGGCAACATCGCCCAGCAGATTTTCTGGTACACCGCGTTCACCGCCGACATGACCAAACCGGGTCTGCCGGTGGTCAACGCCGACGGCACGCCGAAATGGCGGATGGCGCCATCGCCACGCGGGCCGTATTGGGAGGAGGGCATGAAGCTCGGTTATCAGGACGTGGGTTCGTGGACGTTCATGAAATCCACGCCTGAGAAACAGAAACTGGCGGCGTGGCTGTACGCGCAGTTCGTCACTTCGAAAACCGTGTCGCTGAAGAAAACCATCGTCGGCCTGACGCCGATTCGCGAGTCGGACATCAACTCGCAGGCGATGACCGATCTGGCACCGAAACTCGGTGGTCTGGTCGAGTTCTACCGCAGCCCGGCCCGCGTGCAATGGACCCCGACCGGGACCAACGTGCCGGACTATCCGCGCCTGGCGCAATTGTGGTGGAGCCACATCGCCGAAGCGGCCAGCGGCGAGAAGACCCCGCAACAAGCGCTGGATGGTTTGGCCAAGGATCAGGACGCGATCATGACGCGCCTCGAACGCTCCAAGGCTCAGGCGGTGTGCGCACCGAAAATGAACCCGGAACGCGATGCGCAATACTGGTTTGATCAACCGGGCGCACCGAAACCGAAACTGGCCAACGAGAAGCCGAAGGGCGAGACCGTGAGCTACAACGAACTGCTGAAATCCTGGGCGGATGCACGCAAATAACAGTTGAAATGTGAACGGCGAACGGCACCGGAAGGTGCCGTTTTTTTTGTGCCTGATCGACCGCAATCGCGAGCAGGCTCACTCCTACAGGTTTCTGTGTCGTTCACAGAGGCTGCGTACACCGCAAATCCTGTAGGAGTGAGCCTGCTCGCGATAGCGGTGTGCCAGACCAAAAAAGATATCGACTGACCCACCGCCATCGCTGGCAAGCCAGGCTCCCACAGGTACCCGTGGAGCCCAGCATCCCGCATACACAGCAGATCCCTGTGGGAGATGGCTGCCACCGATTGCGGTCTGACAGCCAGCATTGATGTTTATCGGTACGGATGTGTCTTGATCAGACCAGAACAGCCAGATCGGTGTACCGAGCAACCAAAGCATCAGCCGTGAGCAACTTCATTGGTTCAGTCATTGCTGTGGCTACGATAATGCGGTCAAACGGATCGCGATGATGGTGCTCAAGATCCTTCACGGCGATGGCGTGTTCTGCAGTCACTGGCAATTCGATAAAGCCACTGTCGAGACAATATTGGCGGACTTCTTCCAGATCAACATTCAGCTTGCCGAGCCCGACCTTGATCGCCATTTCCCAGAAGGTGGCGGCGCTAATATAGATTTCGGCGGCGTTCTCAATCAATTTTCTGGCTTTGCCGGACAGTCTGGCGTCATCACTGAGCGTCCAGAGCAAAATGTGCGTGTCGAGCAGCAGCCTCATACTTGAGTGCCCTCAAATGCATCAAGCATGTCATCGGGCAGTGGTGAGTCGAAATCGTCGGGCAACACCAGTTTGCCCTTCATTGCGCCAATACGCTGAGCGCTGGGTTTTCCTACGGGAACGAGGCGAGCCATCGCCCGCCCATGCTTGGCAATCGTGATGACTTGGCCAGCAGCGGCATCATCGACGAGTTTGGATAAATTGTTTTTGGCTTCAGCCAGCGGAACGATGATCATCAGCTCACCCCTGTATTCTGGACAAATATAGCCAGAATATTTCAACGCTGCCAAACCATAGACTTCTTCAGCCCATTCGCAAACGATATCCCTGTTCATTTTTAGCCTCTCGTCGGTATTCCATCTGCCAAGGCCTCCACCATAGAGCTATCTACTCAAAACTGGCTGTAGGACAAAACGGAGGTTGCGGCGAGAGCTTTCGGTGTTTGTGTGGGGACGGGAGCAAATCGGTAAAAAATCGTACAAAAATGACGACCGACACGATGTCCGAAAATCAATGTAGGAGCTGCCGCAGGCTGCGATCTTTTGATCTTGATTTAAAAACAAGAGCAAGAGATCGCAGCCTGCGGCAGCTCCTACAGGGATGATTCGGGGGTGGGGAAGCCTAGGCGAAACACGGTCATCACCCCCGGCAAGCTCTTAACCTCCGCCACTCCCTGATGCAGGCTCATGATCGAGCGCACGATCGCCAGGCCCAACCCGGTGCTGCCCTGCGAGCGTGAGCGGCTGCTGTCGACGCGGTAGAAGCGGTCGAACAGATGTGGCAGGTGTTGCGCCTCAATCCCGGCGCCAGGGTTGCTGACCAGCAGGGAGGCCTGGGTCGTACCTTGTTCGATCAGCAACGTGACGGTTTTCCCGTTGGGGCAGTGCCGCAAAGCATTCGACAACAAATTGGAAATCGCCCGCTGAATCATCAGCCGATCACCCAGCACCGTCGCGCTCCCGACCACGTTCAAATGAATGCCCTTATCCTGCGCCGACAACGAAAACATCTCCGCCACTTTCGTCACTTCAACCTCCAGCGCCACCGATTCAAACGGCGCCAGCGCTGACGGATGACTCACCTGCGCCAGAAACAACATGTCGGAAACGATCCGCGCCACGCGCTCCAGTTCTTCGGTGCACGACACCAGCACATCCTTGTATTCCTCCACGCTGCGTTCGCGTGAGAGCGTCACTTGCGCCTTGCCCATCAGGTTATTGATCGGCGTGCGCAGCTCATGCGCCAGATCATCGGAGAACTGCGACAGTTGCTGCACCCCGGCGTCCAGTCGATGCAGCATGAAGTTGATGCCGTGCGCCAGTTCGCTCAGCTCCTGTGGCATGTCCACCACCGACAGCCGATGATCGAGATCCTGGGTCGAGACCATCGCCGCGACTTTGCGAAATTCGCGCATCGGCGCCAACCCGCGTTGCACCGCGCCCCAAGCCGTGAGGCCGATGAATACCAGCAACAGCGGCAAGGCAATCAGCGTCGAGCGCAGGTAGGCGCTGAGCAACGCCTCATCGTGCGCATTATCCACCGACAGCAACACCGGCACGCTGCTGCCGTCCTTGAGGCGAATCAGTTTCGAGGCGGTGAGGAATTTCTTGCCTTCCGCGTCAGTGCTGTCGCTGTAGGCCAGTTGATCAGTGGTCGCGCGCACCGCTTTCAATTCAACCCGTGGTTCGCTCAAGCCTGAACCGGATTTGAGCAGCGGCGAGCGCTGGTTGAGGCGGTCGTAAATGGTCAGCGTGAGGTTGTCATGCCCCATCACCTGATCCAGCAGAATATGCGGCTTGCCGCTGATTTCATTGGCGTCGACGTACAGCGACAAGCTGTGTTCAACCTGCGCCATTTTCTTTTCCAGGCTGTCTCTGGCAAGCGAGTTCAGCTCATGGGTCAGGGCGAAAAAAGCCAGGATCGCCAGGAACACCACCAACAGCGCGCCGAGAATACTCACCGTCAAACCCAGGCGCATCGACAGGCTGGCCGGTTTCATTCGCGCGCCTCCAGCACGTAGCCGACACCGCGCAGGGTGTGGATCAGTTTGCTGTCGAACGGGTCGTCGATCTTCGCCCGCAAACGGCGGATCGACACTTCGACCACATTGGTGTCGCAGTCGAAATTCATGTCCCAGACCAGCGAGATGATTTGCGTGCGCGTCAGCACTTCGCCGGACTGGCGCATCAGCAGATGCAGCAGGGCGAACTCCTTGGTGGTCAGGTCGATGCGCTGCGCGCCGCGAAACGCGCGATGGCGGCCCGGGTCGAGTTCCAGGTCCGCGACTTTCAGCACCTGTGGCAGCGGAATGTTTTCGCTGCGACGCATCAAGGTGCGTACCCGCGCGAGCAGTTCGGGGAATTCGAACGGTTTGACCAGATAGTCGTCGGCGCCCAGATCGAGGCCACGAATCTTGTCCGCCAGACGCCCACGCGCGGTGAGCATCATCACCCGCGTGGAGTGAGTGCGGCGCAGTTGTTCCAGCACGCCCCAACCGTCGAGTTCCGGCAAATTCACGTCAAGAATAATCAAGTCATAGGCTTGCTGTTGCGCCAGATGCAAGCCATCGGCACCAGTGCCCGCGTGATCAACGACATAACCACTTTCGGTCAAACCCTGATGCAAGTATTCGGCAGCTTTAAGCTCGTCCTCAACGACAAGGATTCGCATGATCTTTCACCACTTATATTTAATGGGTATTTAAGTAAGGTGGCCGGGATAGTTGTTGTTTTTGTAAGGACTTCCGGACGGAGTTGAATCAATGAATGGCGTGCACGGTAAAGGCTGAAGTGACTACAGAGTCAACGCTTGACGGCTTTAAATCGGCTGTCTGCGACAGGCTGTCGCAGCATAAGGGTCGAGTTTCCCACGACTTTGATTCCGGCAAGTACTGTTCGGCGGATAACTGCAGAGCATTTGTTTCGATGTATTGCTACAACGCTGTTGGCACTCCGCATCGTAGATCAAATCAACTTGTACAAACCGTGGATAACGGATTTGTAATGTTCCAGTCACCTTGTCGATAAGTTCAAAACCCTACCGTGACGGCATCAAAGATTCTTGAATAAAGGAAGTCTGCCATTGCCCGGTTTAATTGAACTGACGGCGCGATCACGCCTGCAAAAAACACTCGGCGGCCTGCTGTTATTGGTCAGTGCCAGCGTGGCGAATGCCTCGACGTTGACGCTGGATCAAGCCCTGTACAGCGCCTTCGCCGGCAACCCGGATCTGGCCGCTGCGCAATGGGAAATCGGCATTGCCGAAGGTGACCGCCAGCAGGCCGGTCTCATCCCCAACCCCGAAGTGTCGTGGGAGGCCGAAGACACCCGGCGCAATTCGCGCACCACCACGGTGATGCTCAGTCAGCCGATCGAACTGGGTGGCAAACGCGGTGCACGCATCGATGTCGCCAGCCGCGCGCAGGACGCCGCCGGCATTGAACTTGAGCGCAAGCGCAACGCCTTGCGTGCCGATGTGATTCAGGCGTTCAACAATGCGCAAACCGCGCAGCAACGCTTGCAGTTATCGCGTCAATCCCGGCAACTGGCCGAGCACGGTTTGCGGGTGGCGCAAGGGCGGATCGAGGCGGGTAAATCGTCGCCGGTCGAAGGCACGCGTGCGCAAGTGCAGCTCTCGGAAGTGCGCCTGGAAGTGAGCCGCGCCGAACGCGATCAGGCCAATGCCTATCAGCAATTGGCGCAAGTCATGGGCACACCATTGCCGACATCGACCAAGGTGCAGGCAGCTACGCAAAGCATGCCGGCCGTCCCGCCACCGACCAAGTTGCTGGACCGTTTGAACGAGACCGCCGAGCTACGTCTGGCCACGTTGCAGATCGATCAGCGCGAAGCATCGCTGGGCCTGGAAAAGTCCCAGCGCATCCCCGACCTGACCGTGAGCCTCGGCAGCCAATACAGCGAAACCGAGCGCGAACGGGTCAACGTGGTCGGGCTGTCGATGCCGATTCCGTTGTTCAACCGCAATCAAGGCAACGTGCTCGCCGCCGCGCGTCGCACCGATCAGGCACGGGATCTGCGCAACGCCACCGAGCTGCGCTTGCGCACGGAAATCCAGACCAGCCTTGCGCAATGGCAGACAGCCAACGGCGAAGTCACAGCCTTCAACCAGACCATCCTGCCCGCCGCGCAACGTGCGGTCGACAGCGCCACGCGCGGCTTTGAAATGGGCAAGTTCGGCTTCCTCGATGTGCTCGATGCGCAGCGCACCTTGATCGCCGCCCGCAGCCAATACATCCAGGCCGTCAGCGAAGCGACCGACGCCCGCGTACGCCTCGAACGGATCTTCGGCGACCTCGCCGTCAGCCCTTGAATTTCACTTTTCACATCACTGCGCGCAGGCACGGCGCAGAGGAGTTTGCATGGATAAAAAATTGATGGTGGTCGCGGTGGCGACGTTGGCGCTGGGCATTGGTATCGGCTCGCAGTGGTCAGGTAACGCAAGCATCGACGCGCATGCCGACGAGGCTTCCGAGCATGCCGATCACGCCGAAGAAGGTGCCGCAGCCGAAGGCGAGCATGGTGAAGAAGGCCACATCGAACTGAGCGCCGAACAAATCACCGCTGCCGGCATTCAACTCGCCGAAGCACGGGCGCGAAACATCAGCCTCGGCTTGCCGTTCCCCGGCGAAGTACGCTTCGACGAAGACCGCACCGCTCACGTCGTACCGCGTGTGCCGGGGGTGGTCGAGTCAGTGGCGGTCAACCTCGGGCAAACGGTGAAGAAGGGCCAGTTGCTCGCGGTGATTGCCAGTCAGCAGATCTCCGATCAGCGCAGCGAACAGGCTGCCGCGCAACGGCGCCTGGCCTTGGCGCGCACCACCTATGAGCGCGAGAAGAAACTCTGGCAGGACAAGATTTCCGCCGAGCAGGATTTCCTCCAGGCGCGTCAGGCGTTGCAAGAAGCTGAAATCGCTGTGAGCAATGCGCGCCAAAAGATCAGCGTGCTCAGCGGCAGCGTGGTCGCCACCGGCGGCAATCGCTACGAACTGCGCGCACCGTTCGACGGTGTCGTGGTGGAAAAACACCTGACGCCGGGCGAGGTGGTCGATGAAACCACGGCGGCGTTCACGCTCTCCGATCTGTCGCGGGTGTGGGTGACGTTCGGCGTTTCACCGAAGGATTTGACCAAGGTGCAAGTGGGCAAAGCGGTGACCGTCAGTGCGCCCGAACTGAACGCTGAAGTGATCGGCAGCGTGGCGTACGTCGGCAGTTTACTCGGCGAACAGACGCGCACCGCGACCGTTCGCGTCACCCTGGAAAATCCGCAAGGCTCATGGCGGCCAGGCCTGTTCGTCACCGCGCTGGTCGCCACTGACAGCCGTGAAGCAAAAGTCGCCGTACCGGAGACCGCGATCCAGACCGTAGAGGACAAACCCACCGTGTTCGTCCGCACCGATGACGGCTTCGAAGCGCGGCCGGTAGAGCTGGGCAGACGCGCAGCCGGCCACGTGGAAATCACTCAAGGCCTGGAACCGGGCGCACAAGTCGCCAGCGCCGGCAGCTTCGTCCTCAAATCGGAACTGGGCAAAGCCTCGGCCGAGCACTCTCATTAATTCTGGAAAGTCCTCATGTTCGAACGCCTGATCCAGTTTGCCATCGAGCAGCGCATTATCGTCCTGCTCGCCGTTCTGCTTATGGCCGGCCTCGGCATCGCCAGTTATCAAAAACTGCCGATCGACGCCGTGCCCGATATCACCAACGTCCAGGTGCAGATCAACACCGGCGCCGCCGGGTTCTCGCCGCTGGAAACCGAGCAGCGCATCACCTTTCCGATTGAAACCGCGATGGCCGGTTTGCCGGCGCTGGAGCAGACCCGTTCGCTGTCGCGCTCGGGCCTGTCGCAAGTGACGGTGATCTTCAAGGACGGCACCGACCTGTTCTTTGCTCGTCAGTTGGTCAACGAGCGCTTGCAGATCGCCAAGGAGCAATTGCCCGAAGGCGCGGAAGCGATGATGGGGCCGATTTCCACCGGCCTCGGCGAGATTTTTCTGTGGACGGTTGAAGCGAAGGAGGGCGCGCAGAAAGAGGACGGCACAAGCTACACGCCAACCGACCTGCGGGTGATTCAGGACTGGATCATCAAGCCGCAATTGCGCAACGTGCCCGGTGTTGCCGAGATCAATACCATCGGCGGTTTCGCCAAGGAGTACCAGATTGCGCCGGACCCGAAACGCCTGGCCGCCTACAAGCTGACGCTCACCGATCTGGTCACCGCGCTGGAGCGCAACAACGCCAACGTCGGCGCCGGGTACATCGAGCGCAGCGGCGAGCAATTGCTGATCCGCGCGCCGGGGCAAGTGGCGAGCACCGAGGACATTGCCAACATCGTCATGGCCAATGTCGACGGCACACCGATCCGGGTGAAGAACGTTGCGACTGTGGAAATTGGCCGTGAATTGCGCAGCGGTGCGGCCACGGAAAATGGCCGGGAAGTGGTGCTCGGCACCGTGTTCATGCTGATCGGCGAGAACAGCCGCACGGTCTCGCAAGCGGTCGCCAGCAAGCTTGAACAGATCAACAAATCCTTGCCGCAAGGAGTGATCGCCGTGCCGGTGTACGACCGCACGCACCTGGTCGACAAAGCCATCGCCACGGTGAAAAAGAACCTCATCGAAGGCGCGATTCTGGTGATCGCGATTCTGTTTTTGTTCCTCGGTAATATCCGCGCGGCGCTGATTACCGCGATGGTGATTCCGTTGTCGATGCTGTTCACCTTCACCGGGATGTTCAGCAACAAAGTCAGCGCCAACCTGATGAGCCTCGGTGCGCTGGACTTCGGCATCATCGTCGATGGCGCGGTGGTGATTGTTGAAAACACCCTGCGACGGCTGGCCCATGCACAGCAGCATCACGGTCGTTTGTTGACTCGCGCCGAGCGTTTCAAGGAGGTGTTTGCGGCGGCAAAAGAAGCGCGGCGACCGCTGATTTTCGGCCAGTTGATCATCATGGTCGTGTACTTGCCTATCTTCGCGCTGAGCGGTGTCGAAGGGAAAATGTTCCACCCGATGGCGTTTACTGTGGTCATCGCTTTGCTTGGCGCGATGCTGTTGTCGGTGACCTTTGTGCCGGCGGCGATTGCGCTGTTCGTGACCGGCAAGGTCAAGGAAGAAGAGGGTGCGGTGATGCGCGGCGCGCGTCGTGTTTATGCGCCGGCGCTGGCCTGGGTCATGTCCAATCGCGCAATCGCAGTGGGCGCGGCGTTGGGTGTGATCGTGCTTAGCGGGGTGCTCACCAGTCGCATGGGCAGCGAGTTTGTGCCGAGCCTCAGCGAGGGTGATTTTGCCTTGCAGGCGTTGCGCGTGCCGGGTACGAGCCTGACGCAATCGGTGGACATGCAGCAGCGTCTGGAGACATTGATTCTGGCGAAGGTGCCGGAAGTCGAACGCGTCTTTGCCCGCACCGGCACCGCCGAAATTGCCTCCGACCCGATGCCGCCAAACATCTCCGACAGCTACGTGATGCTCAAACCGAAAGAGCAGTGGCCGGACCCAGGCAAGTCTCGCGAAATCCTGATGGCCGAGCTGCAAGCCGCTGCCGCGATGTTGCCGGGCAGTAACTATGAGCTGTCGCAGCCGATCCAGTTGCGCTTCAACGAGCTGATCTCCGGCGTACGCAGCGATGTCGCGGTGAAGGTGTTCGGCGATGACATGGACGTGCTCAATGCCACGGCGGCGAAGATTGCCGCAGCGATGCAAAAGGTTAACGGCGCCTCTGAAGTCAAGGTCGAACAAACCACTGGCTTGCCGGTGCTGACCATCAATATCGATCGCGACAAGGCGGCGCGTTATGGGCTGAATGTGGGTGATGTGCAGGACACCATTGCGGTTGCGGTCGGTGGTCGTCAGGCCGGGACGTTGTATGAGGGTGACCGGCGTTTCGATATGGTCGTGCGCTTGTCCGATGCCATGCGCAAGGACATCGACGGCTTGTCGGCATTGCTGATTCCGGTGCCGGCGCCTTTGAACGGAGCGGCGAATCAAATCGGCTTTATCGCGCTGCAAGACGTCGCCAGCCTCGACCTGGTGCTCGGGCCGAATCAGGTCAGCCGCGAGAACGGCAAGCGTCTGGTGATCGTCAGCGCCAACGTGCGCGGGCGTGATATTGGTTCGTTTGTCAGCGAGGCCGGCGAAGTGATCGAACGTGACGTGCAGGTTCCAGCCGGTTACTGGACCAGTTGGGGCGGGCAGTTCGAACAACTGCAATCGGCGGCCAAGCGTTTGCAGATTGTCGTGCCGGTTGCGCTGCTGCTGGTGTTCGGCTTGTTGTTCATGATGTTCAACAATCTCAAGGACGGTTTGCTGGTGTTTACCGGGATTCCGTTTGCGTTGACCGGAGGGGTCATGGCGCTGTGGTTGCGCGATATTCCGCTGTCGATTTCGGCGGGTGTCGGGTTTATCGCGTTGTCCGGGGTGGCGGTGTTGAATGGCTTGGTGATGATCGCGTTCATTCGTAATTTGCGGGAGGAGGGGCGGTCGCTGTCCGATGCCATTCACGAAGGTGCGCTGACGCGTTTGCGGCCGGTGTTGATGACCGCACTGGTGGCGTCGCTGGGGTTTATTCCTATGGCGCTTGCCACCGGCACTGGCGCCGAAGTGCAGCGGCCGCTCGCCACCGTAGTGATCGGCGGAATCCTCTCCTCGACGATCCTCACGTTGCTGATCTTGCCGGCGCTCTACCAACTCGCCCATCGCCGGGATGAGGACATAACCCCTACCCCATAAATCAACAAAAACCCCTGTGGTGAGGGGATTTATCCCCGATGGACTGCGCAGCAGGCCCGCTTCTTTTCTGGATCAAGAGAGGGGCCGCTGCGCGACCCTGCAGTGGTCTAATTTCCCCGGACACCCCGATAGGTGGAAAATACATCTATCGAGGAGTTATTCATGACCAAAAAACGCAGGGCATTCGACGACAGCTTCAAGC
>NZ_AKJD01000116.1 GCF_000282515.1 Pseudomonas sp. GM80 | reverse complement strand
AGCGAGTGGCAGGGGTTCAAGCCACAGTGGTCGCAGTCGGTGGCGACGGCGGCGGGCAACGGCATGTTGGCCGGCAGTTGGGCGGCGATCGAAGGCGTCTGGGACAGCATTGCCATGCTCTCGGACATCCTCAAGGACCCCGGAGCGTTTGCCGAGCGGTTGGGTGAGGGGGCCGCGCAACTGAAGACGCTGGCAGAAACCGCTCCCGATCTCATGGAAAAGCTGCAGCTACTGGTCAGCGATGAAGCAGCACTGTGCCTGCTGTTACGCACCGCGAGCCTCTGGCTGGAAATGTTGCCCCCCGGTGACATCAGCGGCCAGACCGCTGAAGCGGTCTCGATGGTCGTGGTGCAGGTGTTGATCGATGTGCTGATTGGCGTGGTCTTGACGTTCGTCGGGGCGGGCGCGGGAATCGCCTATCTGACACTGCGCCTGGCGCAGCGCGCCGGGCAATTGTTGTCGGCCGTGATGCGTCTGGTGAAGGCGATGTTTGCCATCGTCGAAGGGTTCATCAAATACGTCGAAAAATACAAAACCGTTGCCGCTCGAGGCATTGCTGCCGGGGTGAAAAAAGGTCGCATGCAGTTGCGCTGGGATGCCCGGCGCAATACCTCGTTGAAGAAAGACGAGCCTCACGACGACGCGCCGGATCAGGCGAAAAATCCCAACGGTGACAGTGCTGACTGTGCGCCGGCGACCTGCACCAACGGTTGCCCGGTGTCGATGGTCACCGGTGAAGAGCTACTGACGCTGACTGATGGCGTGCTTGATGGACGATTGCCGTTCGAGTTCACCCGGTTGTACCGCAGCAGTGCAGTCGAGATCGATGTTGGGCTGGGGTTTGGCTGGAGCCATTCGCTGGCGCATCGGTTGCTGTTCGAAGGCGATGGGGTTGTCTGGGTTGACCATGAAAACCGCCGTACGCGGTTTCCGTTGCCGAGTGTTTCGCGTCCGGCGATTCACAACAGCCTGTCGCGGGCAGCGATCTTTCTCGGGGATGAGCCGGAGGAATTGATCCTCGCCCTCGCCGGGGAAAAATCGCAGTTCTATCACTTTCGTGCCGGGCGGCTGACAGCCATCAGTGACGCGTACGACAACCGTCTGCGCATTGCCCGAGATCGTCAGGAGCGCATCAGCCGCCTCGACAATGGCGCGGGTCGGGCACTGCGCTTGCGCTACGACCGCGCGCAGTTGATTGCTGTCGACTTCCAGAGCTTCCGCCCTGCGAAAAGTGTAGAGGAGGCCTGGCACACCGAGCAGACGCTGGTCAGCTACCGCTACGACGCGCTGCAGCGCTTGATCGAAGCCACCAACGCCGTCGGCGAAAGCGAACGCTACGACTACGACGACGCCCACGTGATCCTGCAGCGGCAACTGAGCGGCGGCGCGAGTTTCTTCTGGGAATGGGAACGCGCCGGTAAGGCCGCGCGTTGCGTGCGCCACTGGGCATCGTTTTCGCAGATGAATACGCGGTACGTCTGGGATGACGATGCCAGCGTCACGGTGCATTACGTCGACGGCACCGAAGAGGTTTACGTCCACGACGACCGTGCGCGGCTGGTGCGCAAGGTCGAGGCCAACGGTGGCGAACACCTCAAGGCCTACGACGACTCAGGGCGTCTGGTGGCCGAGCAGGATCCGCTCGGCGCTGTCACTGAATATCGCTACGACGAAATCGGACGGCTGATTGCGCTGATTCCGCCGGAGGACGCGCCCACGTCCTACGAATATCGCAACGGTTTCCTGCACAAGCGTTCCCGAGGCGACGCGACCTGGACCTACCGGCGCAACGCCGAGGGTGATGTCACCGAAGCGGTCGACCCTGACGGTCAGGTCACCCATTATTACTACGACACGCACGGACAACTGCTATCGATCCGCTACCCGGACGCCAGTCGGCATCGCTGGATCTGGAATGACCTTGGCCAGTTGACTGAGGAGACTCTGCCCGGCGGCGGTGTGCGGCGCTTTTCCTACGATGCGCTGGGGCGGCGGACGACCACGGTTGATGAGCATGGCGCCGTAACCCGTCAGCAGTGGGACGCCGTTGGCCGACTTCTTCAGACGACTTTTCCTACCGGTGCCACTCGCGCCTATAGCTACGGCAGCTACGGCCAGGTTACTGCCGAGCGTGATGAACTCGGTCACATCACCCGGTATGAATACGACGATGAGCTGCACCTGGTCTCTCGGCGGATCAACCCCGACGGCACGCGGGTGCAGTACCGCTACGACCATGCGCAACTGCTGCTCACCGAGATCGAAAACGAGTCCGGCGAGCGATACCTGCTGGACTACACGCCAACCGGGCTGATCCGAGAGGAAACCGGCTTTGACGGCCAACGTACCGCGTATGCCTATGACCTCAACGGGCACCTGCTGGAGAAGACCGAGTTTGGCGACGACGGCTCACAGTTAGTCACCGCCTATAAACGCGATGCTGCCGGGCGTCTTCTGGTCAAAACCCTGCCCGACGGCATCAAGGTTTTTTATCAATACGACCGCCTCGGCCGCCTCGTCAGCGTCGATGACGGCCAGAACCACCCGTTGGCCTTCGAGTACGACCGTCAGGATCGGCTGGTTACCGAGCATCAGGGCTGGGGCACTTTGCGGTATGCCTATGATGCCTGCGGTCAGCTCAAACGCATGCGCCTGCCGGACAACAGCAAGCTCGACTATCACCATGCCAAGGGCGGCGCGCTCACCGGTATCGACCTCAACGGCGCGCAACTGACCAAGCACCAATACGAGTGCGGTCGTGAACAGCAGCGTCAGCAGGGATTGCTGCACAGTCATTATCACTATGACGAACAGGGTCGCCTGCAGGCTCATGCGGTCAATCAGCAAACCCGCGCGTTGTACCTGCGCCACTACAGCTACGCGGTCAACGGCAACCTGGCGAGCATCGCCGACAGCCGTCATGGCCAGCGCAGCTATTACTACGACGCGCTCGACCGCCTGATCCGCGTCCGCCATTCGCGCGACGAACTGCCGGAAAGCTTCGCCCACGACCCGGCCGGCAACCTGCTGACACAGGATGGCACCGGCCCGAGCCGGATCAAAGGCAACCGCCTGCTGATGCAGGGCGACCGCCACTACGACTACGACGCCTTCGGCAACCTGATCCGCGAACGCCGTGGCAGCGCGCACAAACTGGTCACCGAATACCGCTACGACTGTCAGCACCGCCTGATCGGCCTGACCCGCCCGGACGGCAAAACCGCGTCCTACCAATACGACGCCTTCGGCCGCCGCATCCGCAAAACCGTCGACGGCGTCACCACCGAGTTCTTCTGGCAAGGCGACCACCTCGTCGCCGAAAGCAGCCCCAACGAATACCGCAGCTACGTCTACGAACCCGGCACCTTCCGCCCGCTGGCCATGCTCGACGGCAAAGGCCCGAAAAAAGCCTGCCCGTTTTATTACCAACTCGATCACCTCGGCACGCCGCTGGAGCTGACCGATTACAGCGGGGAAATCGTTTGGTCGGCGCAGTACGACGCGTACGGCAAGGTCGCGGCGCTGACCCTGGCGGCCGAGGACTACCTCGATCAACCGTTGCGGTTTCAGGGGCAGTATTTCGATGGGGAAAGTGGGCTGCATTACAACCGGCACCGGTACTACGACCCGAGGTTGGGCCGGTATCTGACGCCGGATCCGGTGAAGCTGGCGGGTGGGATTAATCAGTATCAGTACACGCCGAATCCGACGGGGTGGGTTGATCCGTTGGGGTTGAGTTCCAATTGTCCTCCGCCGAATAGGCCGGGTTGTGCGGTGCCGGGTGGGACTGGTGGGGTAAAGGTTGATGAGGGGGAGCCTGCGCTGCCGAGAATGACGGCGCAGGAACGAAGAGCGAGGATTGATGAGTTGGCGGAGGAGAACGCTTATCGGCGTTTGGATGAAATGGAGAAGGCCACACAAGGCGCACACTTCTTAGAGAAGCATGGCAAACAGACCACGCTGGCTTCTCAGCAAGAACGTTCAATGACGGGAAGAAACCCAACAACTGGGCAAATTGAGGTTTACACCAACGGAAGACGAACTGGGCAACCAAAGATACCCAGTGCGGCTACCCATTTTTTTAGTCATCGAGACCAATTGAACGCCATACATCGTGCTCAACTTATTTTTAGGCGAAATGGGCAAGTAGCGTCAACGGAGCCGATGAATATGGGTAAGGTTGTTGGTGAAGGCTACCAAAGGGGAGGGGTGGTTTACGGACAGCAGACACATGCGGTAGTAATCCTTAATCGAAACGCTGAGCCTATAACTTCTTATACGGAATTTATGTAATGAAACGTAAGCCTGAATATTTTGTTTTGCGTGGTCTTCTCTTTATATTTGATATAGATAATGTTCACGACGATGCTCGTGAAAAAATAATTGTATCTAAAAATGTAAATGATCAAGAGGAGCTTGCAGAGTTATTTGATGTTCTTCTGAGGCCTGAATTTCTTTCTTATAGCATTCAGGAGCGCGAATGGTGTATTGAGACCCTGAGGCACTACTTGAATGTTGGTGATGATTTTGATGCGGTTTTTACAAAAATTACGACTTACTTTAATGATGATGTAGATGATCAATGTCAATTCATGCAGGTTCTCTTGCATTGTTTGTTGAAATATCAAGTCGAAGATTCAGCGTTAGATTAAGGCTCGAAACCATTAGAATTTTGGCTCGTAGACCTGCGTATTTGCGAACAACTCTGCTACCGCAGGAATTTACTTTGTTTAGGGGGAATCACCGTTGTCCGATTAGCTGCGGTGAATGGAGGTCGTGAGAGGTGAAGCTATCGAGTAGATGAATGCTATACCCCGGAACATTCTTCGCATGATGCTTCGCCTGCGAAGCCATCTCCGCAAGTTGGCTCGCGTCGAGGTGCGCGCAGGCTTCGGGATGTAGGTGCACTACGCCAATGGACAGCGACAGCAGCGGAAACTCCTGCCGCACTCCCTGACGATTCGGCGCAATAAAGCATCCAGCCTCAAGGTGTTCAGGCCGATAGAAGCGGCGACATTGGCTCTGGAAATCGTCGAGCAATTGATTGAGGCGTTTGCGCCAGTCTTCGGGGCCGAGGACTAACAGGAAGTCGTCGCCGCCGATGTGACCGACGAAGTCGCGCGTGGGATCGACACGTTCGTTGAGACATTGCGCCAGACACAACAACACTTCATCGCCGCGACCGTAGCCGTAGATGTCGTTGAAAGGCTTGAAGCTATCGATGTCGACATAGCAAATGACCGACTCGCGCCCTTGCTGCAGCAACCGCGTCAGGCATTGCTGAATCGGCACATTACCCGGCAACAAGGTCAACGGATTAGCGTAGCGCGCCTGTTGAATTTTCAGTTCGGTAATCAGCTTGAGCACATCGATCACCCGGCCCAGGCCGAGGTAGCCGCCGTTGAGGGTGATGATGAAGTCTTCCTCAATACGTTGCCGAGCGCGGCTGGTGATGAGGCGGCTGACCTGTTGCAGCGACTGGCTCATTTCCACCGCGAGGAAATCGTCGTTCATCAGGCGGCTGATCGGTTTGCGCGCGAACAGATCGGTGGCGAAGGGTTTGAGCAGGGCGTCCGACAATGAGTGGCGGTGGACGATGCCGCAAGGCTGACCTTGTTCGTCGAGCACGGCCAACGAGTTGAGGTTGGCCTGGCGGCGGAAGGCTTCCAGCACCGTGGCGGTCGGTGTGTCGCGATGTACCGCCGGTTGGTCGTTGAGCAGGGCGCTGAGGTCGCTGCCTTCGTCGTTCAGCGCAACGCTGCTGCTGTCGTGTTTGGGCATCAAGGCGCGGGCATCGCGCGGTGGGTGTTCCTGCGGGCGACCGAGCAGGTAGCCCTGCACCAGATCCACGCCCATTTCGGTGAGTACCGCGAGTTCTTCGGGCAGTTCGATGCCTTCGGCGATGACCTGAGCGCGCGAGGCTTTGGCGATTTGCAGGATCGAGCCGACGAATTCGCGCTTCAACGCATCCTGATGAATGCCGTCGATGAAATGCCGATCGATCTTCACGTAGTCCGGTCGCAGTTCCGACCACAGGCGCAAGCTCGAATAGCCGGCACCGAGATCATCCAGCGCAATGGAAAAACCCATGGCCCGATAGTGATGCAGCGCAGTTTGCAGCAGCTGAAAGTCGTCGATCGGCGTCTGTTCGGTCAGTTCGATGACGACCTGACTCGGTGGAATGCCGAAATCCTGCAACAGTTGCAGCGTGCGTCCCGGTTGATGGGCGGCTTCAAGCAAGGATTCTGGCGAGACGTTGAGAAACAGCTTGCCCGGCAATTGCTGCTCATTGAAGCGGCGGCAAGCGCTTTGCCGGCAGGCAATTTCCAGCTCGCTCAGGCGCCCGGCCTGACGCGCCACGGCGAACAGTGCGATGGGCGAGTGCAATGGGCTGTTGGAAGGGCCGCGAGTGAGGGCTTCGTAGCCGAGGATGCGTCGTTCGGAGAGACTGATGATCGGCTGGAACAGGCTGTGCAATCCGCTTTGAGTCAGGATCGAGCTCAAGGCACTCAGCTGTTCGGTCGTGGTCATGGCAATCTCTGGCGATAAAAAAAGGACTGGGAGCGCTCTCGATGAAGAGAGTGGCTCCCAGTCCTTTATTGCACGACAGAATGATGACTGTTTGATGACGATCCGGGGATCGTCAGCATTAAATTGCCATCACCTTACTTCTTGGCCACCTGATTGCTCAGCTTCAGGTAGTCCAGCAGCACACGCCCGGTTTCGCTCAGATAAGCATCGTCTTCTGGCTTGACCTTGTCCGGGTCGGCAGCCGCGAGGGCGTCTTCGTCTTCTTTCTTCAGCTCTTTGAGCGGCTCTTCGCCTTTGGCCTTGCGACGGATGTTTTCCATCGTCAGTTGCTTGGCGTCGATGTCGGCGTGCTGGGCACGGCGTTCGGCTTCGTTGAGGCTGACGGTTTTTTCTTCCATCAGTTTCTGCGCCAGAGCCAGCTTGTCACGGATGAACACGAACTCGGCATCTTTCGCGGTGCGAGTGTCATGCTCGGACTTGAGCTGAGCCAGGTACGGCTTGAACGGATCGGCCGCCGGTTTGATCGCCGCGCGGATGGTGTCCCACGGCATGGCTTCCGGCAGAGCGCTTTCGCCAATTTCCTTGGTGTCGATCAGCGACGGGTAGTCGATGTCCGGCAACACGCCCTGATGCTGGGTGCTCTGACCGGAAACCCGGTAGAACTTGGCCAGTGTCAGTTTCAGTTCGCCATGGTTCAGCGGCTGAATGGTCTGCACGGTGCCTTTGCCGAAGGTCTGGCCACCGATGATCAGCGCGCGGTGGTAGTCCTGCATGGCGCCGGCGAAAATCTCCGAAGCCGAGGCGGACAAGCGGTTGACCAGCAGCGCCATCGGGCCTTTGTAGAACGCACCCGGGTTTTCATCTTCCAGCACGTCGACACGGCCGTCGGCATTACGCACGAGTACGGTCGGGCCCTTGTCGATGAACAGACTGGTCAACTCTGTGGCTTCCTGCAGGGAGCCGCCGCCGTTATTGCGCAGGTCGATGACCACGCCGTCGACTTTGTCTTTCTGCAGTTCGGTCAGCAGTTTCTTGACGTCACGCGTGGTGCTCTTGTAGTCCGGATCACCGGCACGGAACGCCTTGAAGTCGAGGTAGAAGGCCGGAATCTCGATAACGCCGAGCTTGTAGTCCTTGCCGTCCTGTTTCAGGTTGAGGATGGACTTCTTCACGGCCTGGTCTTCGAGCTTCACCGCTTCACGGGTGATCGGCACGATCTTGGTGGTCTGGTCGTTCGGTGCATTGCTCGCCGGAATGACCTCCAGGCGCACCACGGTGCCTTTCGGCCCACGGATCAGCTTGACCACTTCGTCCAGACGCCAGCCGACCACGTCGACCATCTCTTTGTTGCCTTGGGCAACGCCGATGATCTTGTCGGCCGGGGCCACTTGCTTGGTCTTGTCGGCCGGGCCTGCCGGCACCAGACGCACGACTTTCACCTGGTCGTTATCGCTCTGCAACACGGCACCGATGCCCTCGAGGGACAGGCTCATGTTGATGTCGAAGTTTTCCGCGTTATCCGGCGACAGATAGTTGGTGTGCGGGTCGTACGACATGGCGAAGGTGTTGATGTACGCCTGGAAGATGTCTTCCGGACGGGTCTGGTCCAGACGCGCCAACTGGTTCTTGTAGCGTTTGGTCAGGGTTTCCTGAATCTGCTTCGGCTCTTTGCCAGCGATCTTCATCCGCAGCACTTCGTCCTTGACGCGTTTGCGCCAGAGGTCATCGAGTTCTGCGGTGGATTTGAGCCAAGGGGCGTCCTTGCGATCGATCAGCAAAGTCTCCTTGGTGTTGAAGTCCATCTTGTCGACGCCTTTGTTCAGCTCGGCAAGGGCGAAGTCCAGACGCGCCTTGACGCGGTCCAGATAGCGCTTGTAGATGGTGAACCCGGCGTTGAGGTCGCCGCTTTTGAGGAAGTCGTCGAACTGGGTCTTCCACTTGTCGAATTCGGCGATGTCGCTGGCCATGAAATAGCTGCGCGACGGATCCAGCAGCTTGATGTAGCTGTCGTAGATAATCACCGAGCGCGCATCGTCGAGCGGCGGCTTGCTGTAGTGGTGACGCTTGAGCAACTCGACGACGTTCAGACTGGCGATGACTTCATCGCGATCAGGCTGCAACTTGTCCCAGCTGTTGGCTGCGAATGTACTGCCCGATACCGGCAACAGGCCGATACCGATGAAAAGAGCGAGGGCGGTGCTGGGGAGCAAATGCTTCATGCTGATTCGACGCGGGGACAATTGATAACGCATATTAGGCCGTCTTTGAAGTCGCCGGTTCTACGAGAGCCGGTCGCATAATGCAAAAAGCCCGGCGCTACAGCTTCGGGCTCAGTCCAGACTCACTATGGAGGCACTGTGAAGGCATTGCAAGGCGTTGAAGGTCAAGTGGCATGGGTTGAGGAGCCGAGTCCTACGTGCGATGTAGGACAAGTTCGCATCCGAGTGGCGGCAGCCGGCCTCAATCGCGCCGATTTATTACAGAAAGCAGGGCTTTATCCACCACCGCCGGGTGCCAGCCCAGTGCTCGGTCTTGAGTGCTCCGGGGTGATCAGCGAGGTCGGCGCGGGCAGTTCGTGGCAGGTCGGCGATCGGGTTTGCGCCTTGCTGGCCGGGGGCGGGATGGCCGAAGAGGTGGTGGTCGACGGACGGCATGTGCTGCCGGTTCCCGAAGGCGTCTCGCTGATCGAGGCGGCGGCATTGCCCGAGGTTTATGCAACAGTCTGGTTGAATGTGTTTCAACTTGCGGCGCTCAAACCGGGTGAGAAAGTTCTCTTGCACGCTGGCGCAAGTGGAATCGGTTCAGCCGCCATTCAGTTGTGCAAGGCGTTCGGCAATCCGTGTTGGGTCAGCGTCGGTTCTGCCGAGCGTTTGGCCTACTGCGAGGCGTTGGGCGCGCAGGGCGGGGTGGTGCGCAGCGATGATCTGGAGAGCCTGCGCGATTTCGGCCCGTTCGATGTGATCCTCGATCCGGTCGGCGGCAATTATTCGGCGCTGAATCTCAAGCTGATGGCGCTGGATGGGCGTTGGGTGCTGATCGGCCTGATGGGCGGTCGCGAGGCCAAGCTGGATCTGGCGCAGGTGTTGGGGAAGCGCGTGCAGTTGCTGGGCTCGACATTGCGCAGCCGTGATGATCAGTTCAAGGCGGATCTGTTGAGTGATCTGGGGCAGCAGGTGTGGCCGTTGTTTGCTGAGGGGCGGTTGAGTCCGCAGTTGGCCAGGGCATTCCCGGTGAAGGATGCCGAAGCGGCGTTTGCCGAGCTGGCGAGCAATACGGTGGCGGGGAAACTGGTGTTGGTGATTGACGAAAGCTTCACCTGATACAAGAGCAAGGTCAAAAGATCGCAGCCTTCGGCAGCTCCTACAGGGGAATGCATTTCAAATGTAGGAGCTGCCGAAGGCTGCGATCTTTTGCGTTTATTTCCAGAGATGGATCGGCCAGCCGGCTTTTTCGGCATGCTCAAGCAGCACGGGATCTGGGTTGACCACGTGCGGGAAATCCACCTTCAACAACAACGGCAGATCATTGCGTGAGTCGGAATAGAAACTCGCGCCTTCCAGGTTTTCCTCTTCAGCATCCAGCCATTCCAGCAAGCGGGTGATCTTGCCTTCGCGGTAGGTCAGGGTGCCAACGGTGTGGCCGCTGTACACGCCATGCGCGACTTCCAGTTCGATACCGAGAATTTCATCGATGCCCAGTCGGTCGGCAATCGGTCTGACCAAGTGCGTGCCCGACGCCGAAATCACCAGAATCCGGTCGCCGGCCTTGCGGTGGGCGGCGATGGTTTTCGTCGCGTCACTGAAGATGATCGGCTCGATGAAATCTTCCACCCACGGACCGACCAGGTGCTCGACTTCTTCCGGGGTACGCCCGATCAGTGGTTCGAGGCTGAACTCCATGTACTCTTCCATGCGCAATTTGCCATGGCTGTAGGCGTCCATCAGCTCGTTGTTCTTGCGCATGAACGACTCGGGATCGACCCAGCCCAGGCGCCCCATCTGCTCGCTCCAGAGGGTGGCGCAGTCGCCGTGGATCAACGTTTCGTCCAGATCAAAAATTGCCAGGGCCATCAGTTCTCTCCGAGAACAGCTGCGAGCTACAAGCTTCGAGCTGCAAGAATTGGAATCAGCTACGCCGCAGTCTACAACTTGAAGCTTGTAGCTCGAAGCTTGCAGCTGCTTTTAAGCGACTTCACACAGGGCCGTCGGATCGATGGAAAGTGCCAGACGCTGACCATCGGGATGCAGATCAGCCGCCGAGCGATTGAGCACATCCACCACCAATTCCACGCCGCGCGCTTCGATGCGATAGCGAATGACATTGCCTAGCAGGCTATGGCTGCGGATCTGCGCGTCGAGCTCGCCGTTGAGGCTCAGTTCGATGGCTTCCGGGCGAATGGCGACGCGATGATTGATCGGGCGTTGCAACAGCTTCGACGCGTCTTCGGCGTCGAGCAGGTTGTAGTTGCCGATGAAGCCTGCTGCGAACACGTCCACTGGCGCGGTGTACAGGGTTTCGGCGTCGCCGCTCTGTACGATTTTTCCCTGATTCATCAGGAAAATGCGATCAGACATGGTCAGCGCTTCTTCCTGGTCGTGTGTGACGAAGATTGTGGTCAGGCCGAGTTCACGCTGGATCTGGCGGATCTGTTCGCGCAGGTGTTTGCGAATCCGTGCATCGAGTGCCGACAGCGGTTCATCGAGCAGCAGCAAACGTGGACGTGTGACCAGTGAGCGGGCGAGGGCGACACGCTGACATTGACCGCCTGACAACTGATGCGGATAACGACTGGCGAAGTCGTTCAGTTCCACCAGTTTCAACACTTCCGACACGCGTTTATGACTGTCGTCGGCGTTGACCTTTTGCATGCGCAAACCGAAAGCGACGTTCTGCTCGACGGTCATGTTGGGGAACAGCGCGTAGCTCTGGAACACCATGCCGATCCCGCGTTTTTGCGGCGTCAGCGGGACGATGTCGACGCCATCGAGGAGGATCTTGCCGCCATCCACCGGCGTCAGGCCGGCGATGCAGCGCAGCAGGGTGGATTTGCCGCAACCGGACGGGCCGAGCAGGGTGACGAATTCGCCTTTGTTGATTTCGCAGTTGATGTCGCTGAACACCGGGGTGCCCGCGTAATTTTTCTGCAGGTGTTGGACGCTGACATAGCTCATTCGCTTTTGTCCTTGTTCAAGATGTTGGCGATCCAGGTCAGGACCAGCACGAAAAAGAAATACGAGATGACCAGCGCACTGGTGAAATGCCCGCTGCTGTTGCGCATGTTGTTCAGGTAAACCTGCAAGGTTTCGTAGCGCGTGCCGACCAGAATGTTGGCAAAGACGAACTCCCCGAACAGGAACGAGAACGACAGCAGCAACGCGACCATCAGGCCTTTGCGCAGATTGGGCAGCACCACCAGAATCGCTGCCTGAAAGGTGCTGGCGCCGAGCAGTTGCGCAGCGTCCATCAGGTCGCGCAGGTTGATTGCTTGCAGGTTGTTGGTGATCGCCCGGTACATGAACGGCAGGGCCACGGTGAAGTAGCAGCCGATCAGAATCCACGGCGTGCCGACCATCGCCATCGGCCCGGAACCGTAGAGTTGCAACAGACCTACCGATGACACCACCGGCGGCACCGCGAAGGGCAGCAGGATCAGGATGTTCATCAGCGCATCGAGTTTCGGAAAGTGGTAATGCACGACGAACAGCAGCGGCAGAATCAGCACCACCGACAGCACCAGCGCGCCCACGCACACCAATAACGACTGGCCGAAGGCGTGGAGGAACCGTGGATCGCTCCACAACTGGATGTACCACTTGAAGGTGAAGCCGCTGGGCAGAATGGTCGCCGACCAACTGCTGGCGATCGAGTAGACCAGCGTGCCTGCCAGCGGCAGCAAGAGGATCGCGAACAGCAGATAAACCACGACGCGGTGGTAGAGGCCGGCCGGGCCGGATTCAGCGCGAGACATGGTAGCTCCTCTTCAACAGCAGTTGATGCACGACAGTGACGATGGTCATCAGCGCCACCAGCACCACGGCCAAAGCGCTGGCCAGATTCGGGTCGAGGGAAATGTCGCCGGAGACCATCGCCGCGATACGAATCGGCAGGACGTTGAAGTTGCCCGTCGTCAGTGCATACACCGTGGCATAGGCGCCGAGGGCGTTGGCCAGCAGGATCACGAACGTACCCAGCAGCGCTGGCGTCAGCACTGGCAAACCGATGTGCCGCCAGAACTGCCAGCCATTGGCACCGAGCAACGCGGCGGACTCGCGCCAGTCTTCACGCAAGGCGTCGAACGCCGGGTACAGCAGCAGCACGCCAAGCGGAATCTGGAAGTAGGTGTAAAGGATGATCAACCCGGTTTTCGAGTACAGGTTGAAGTCCTGAATGATCCCCGACTGCTTCAGCATGATGGTGATGCTGCCGTTGAAACCGAGCAGGATGATGAAGGCGAAGGCCAGCGGCACGCCGGCAAAGTTGCTGGTCATGTTGGCGAAGGCGTTGACGAAGTTGCGCAGTTTCGAGTCGACCCGGCGCAGGGAATACGCCCCGAGCACGGCAATGATGATGCCGAACACACTCGACCAGAAACTGATCTCCAGGCTGTACTGGATCGCCTGCAAATAGAACTTCGAATTGAAGATCTTGGTGAAGTTTTCGATGCCCCAACCGAACTCTTCCGATTGCAGGCTGTTGATCATCACCCAGACCAGCGGGGCGATTTCGAAAACGATAAAGAACAGCGCGAAGGGCACCAGGCACAGTGCCGCCAGCCATTTGCCGCGAGTCATGGCGTTCACTTGAGCAGCTCCCGGCACACAGGTTTGTCGTGGGGCACGCCGAGCAGTTCGCAGACCGTGCCGCAGATTTCCGTCTGTTTCGGCGCGGCGTCAGCGTTGAGGCTGAACGCGTCGCCGAGGACGAACAGCGGCACCTGGCGTTCTTCCGGCAACAGGCCGTTGTGCGAACGGTCGTTGTTCATGCCGTGGTCGGCGGTCACCAGTATTTGATAGCCGGCGTCGAGCCAGCTCTGCAGATAGTCGGCGAGGATGATGTCGGCCGAGCGCGCACTGTTGCGGTACTGCGAAGAGTCGAGGCCGTGCTTGTGCCCGGCGTCGTCGATGTTCATCGGGTGGATCAGCAGGAAGTTCGGATCGTGGCGCAGGCGCAGGTTTTCCGCGTCGGCGAACAGGTGCGAATCCGGGTAGTGATCGCTCCAGTAGAAATGCCCGTGCTGGATCGGCAGCGACAGATTGTCAGTGTGGCGGTCGCGGGCGGCGACGAAGGGCGAGCGGTTGTACAGCTCGCTGACCCAGTGATACGCCGCGGCGGCGGTTTTCAGACCGGCATCGCGGGCGTAATGATAAATGCTGCGCTGATTGGACAGGCGCGAAACGTTGTTGTGGACGATGCCGCTGTCGATCGGCGGCACGCCGGTGAGGATGCATTCATAAAGCGGTCGGGACAGGGCCGGCAGCTCGCACTCCAACTGGTAGAGCGCGGCGCGTCCTGCGCCAACATAAGCCTGCAGATGCCCCATGGCGTGGCGCGCGACCTCGTAGTTGAGACCGTCGAGCACGACAAGGATGACGTTGTGCTTCATAGGGGCAAAAACTCCGAAAACAAAACTGGAACCAACCCCTGTAGGAGCTGCCG
>NZ_AKJD01000115.1 GCF_000282515.1 Pseudomonas sp. GM80 | reverse complement strand
GTAGGAGCAAGCCTTTTTGGTTACTTTTTCGGCGTCTGGAAAAAGTGACCCGCCGTCAGGGCGGAACCCTAAGCCGCCGTTACCGCAGCAACGGATATCCCCCCAATCCAAGCCCAAAAAAAAGCCCCTCAACCGAGGGGCCCCTTCCACAAACCAAAACCCAAAACCCAAATCAGGTCATCTGAATAATGGTCTGCATAATCGTGCTCTGAGTCGAAATGGTCTTGGCGTTCGCCTGATAGTTACTCTGCGCCTTGATCAGATCCACCAGCTCATTGGTCAGGTTAACGTTCGACTCTTCCAGCGAGTTCGACACGATCGAGCCCAACGTACCGGTCTTCGGCGCATCAACCCCAGCCACACCCGACGCGAAAGTCTCCTTCCAGCGCGTGCCGCCAATCGGCTGCAAACCCTGCTCGTTGGCAAAGCTCGCCACCGCCACCTGACCAATCGCCTTGGTCTGCTGGTTGCTGAAGTTAGCCGTCATCACACCGGTCGAATCGATGGTCAGACTGGAAATCTGCCCAGTCGCGTAACCGTCCTGATACTGCGCAGTGCGCGCCGTCGGAGCGTTATACGAAGTGGTCAACGCCGTGTTGAAGGCGATACCGGTACTGTTGGCCTTGGAACCGTTCGGCCCCCAGGTCACTGGCGAGGTCGTCGCGTTGGTCACCACACCAGGAATCCAACCGTTCATGGTCAGGGTGTTGCCGGATTTGACCCAGCCAGTGCCCGCCGTCAAGGTCGCGATGGAACCATCAGAGTTGAAGGTGATGTCGTGAGTCATCGGCGTCAAGACGTTGTTGGTCGGATCCGATGGGGTACGACCATCCATGTAGGTGTAGACGCTCCAGGCGTTGGTACCCGTTTTCACGTAGTACTGGTCCATGCGGTGCTCGTTACCCTGAGTGTCGTAGACCGGCGTCGAAATCAGCTTGTTGTAGCTGTTCAGATCGGTCGGACTGAACGGCGCCACCGTTGGCTTGGTGTCTTCCGAGTTCAGGTTCATGGTCTGGTCGATCTTCGACGTTGCGTTCGGCTTGAGGGCCGAGGTGTCGATCTTCAGGTCGGTCAGCACGCCGGTCATGATCTTGCCGTTGGCATCAACGCCGTAACCTTGCAGACGGTTGCCGTTGTTGTCGACTACATAGTTTTCAGCGTCGGTCTTGAACGCACCGGCACGGGTGTAGCTCAGCGAACCGTTGTCGCTGAGGATGAAGAAACCGTTGCCCTGGATACCCATGTCCAACACGTTACCGGTGTTGTTCACGTCACCCTGACCGAACTGCTGGGACACGTTGGCCAGACGCACGCCGTTACCGACGGTCTTGCTGCCAGTGCCCAGGCGCGTGGCCGAGTACACGTCTTCGAATTCTGCACGGGACGATTTGAAACCGGTGGTCGCGACGTTGGCGATGTTGTTACCGGTCACGTCCAGTTGTTTGTTGGCTGCATAGAGACCGCTAAGGCCGATATTGAAAGACATATTCCACTCCTTTGTGCCGGTTAGTCGGCTCTATATACCAATGGTTTGTACTTTGGACAGCGCGACGCTGCCCAGGCCCGCCAGGTTCAGCATCAACTCACCGCCGGTCTGGCTGATGGTCACGCTGTTAACGGTGGCCGGCAGATACGTAACCAGCGAAGTCGCCTTGCCGTCGTACGTGGCGCTGGCGGTGAACGTGTAAGTGCCCGCTGCCGCGACCGCACCGGACGCGTCTTTGCCGTCCCAGATGAAACCGGCATTGCCAGCGGTCTGGTTGCCCATGTCGATGGTGCGCACGACTTTGCCGTCGGCATCTTTGATCGACAGCGAGACCGCGCCGGAAGCCGGAACCACCACGGTGCCGTTGAGGCTCTTGCTGGTATCGACCACCGCCTTGTCGGTCTGGGCGATGACCGAACGGCCCACCAGCGACGACGCTTGCAATGCTTGCGACGAGTTGTAGTTGCCGGCAATACCGCTGACGGTGGAGTTCAGCGTGGTGATGCCTTCCAGGCTGCTGAACTGCGCCAACTGAGCGACGAACTCACTGTTGTCCTGCGGGTCGAGCGGGTTCTGGTTTTTCAGCTGGGTGACCAGCAATTGCAGAAACGCATCTTTGCCCAGGGCCTGTTTACCGGTGGCACTGTTGGTGGCCGCAGCCAGACCATCAGTGGTCGTCCCGGTCTTGACCGAAGAGTTGGCCAGTACGTCTTTAATGCTTACGCCGCTGGTGGAATCGGAAACACTCATGGCAGTCGCCCCTTATTACTGACCGAGGGTCAGTACCTTCTGCATCATGGTTTTGGCGGTGTTCATCATTTCGGCGTTGGTCTGGAACGAACGGCTCGCGGAAATCATGTCAGCCATTTCTTCCACCACGTTGACGTTCGGGTAGTAGACGTAGCCCTTGGCGTCGGCGGCCGGATGGTTCGGCTCGTAGCGCGCTTCGAGGTTACTCTGGTCTTCGACCACACCGAGTACCTGCACGCCCTGCCCCGCTGCGTCCTGACTCTGGAACAGCGAGTTGCTGCCGCTGTTCTGGCCGCCCTGGAACATGGTGGCGAATACCGGGTGACGGGCGCGATAGGTCTGGTCGATGCTCGACGAGACGGTTTCGGCGTTGGCGATGTTCGAAGCCACGGTGTTCAAACGCGTGGTTTGTGCGCTCATGCCGCTGCCGGCAATGTTGAAAACGCTGGACAGGGACATGGATTACTCTCCGCGCAGGGCTGACACCAGCCCTTTGAATTTGCTGTTGAGCAGGGTGAAGCTGGCCTGGAAGCCGACGGCGTTTTCCGCGTAGTTCGACTGTTCCAGTTGGGCGTCCACGGTGTTCTGGTCGATCGAAGGCTGCATCGGCGTGCGATACATCAGCGATTCGTCGCCATTGCCCAGACCTTCGGCCTCGATATGACGGCTGTTGGTCATGTTGAGGGCAAAGTTGCCGCCTTTTTTGGTTTTCTCGGTCTGTGCTTCCAGCACTTTGGAGAAGTCCAGATCCCGAGCCTTGTAGTTCGGGGTATCGGCGTTGGCGATGTTGTTGGCCAGGACTTCAGCGCGCTGGGCGCGGAAGCCCAGGGCTTGTTCGTGAATGCCGAGCGCTTTATCGAAGCTGATGCTCATGTCGGGAACCTTCGGGTGACCGGTTTTTCGTAACTGAGCTTTAGCAAGCGGCGTGCCAAAGCGAAAAAACCCCGTAAACCGGGGCTTCGCGGGCAATCGGCAAAGCGGCAATGCCAGAAAAGCGGCAACCGGTTTCCGCCGAATGCCGCTTTTCTGCCGCTTCTTCCTGTTAACACCTCCCTCTGTAGGAGCTGCCGCAGGCTGCGATCTTTTGATCCTGTTTTTGCTGCATCACAAGCAAGATCAAAAGATCGTCCGATCGCGGCCCGAGCCTTCGGCAGCTCCTACAGAGGGGGATGTGAGAGGCATAAAAAAACGGCAGGCCTTTGCAGGCCTGCCGTTTTTTGCTGTTGCCGATGCAATCATTTCGCCTGGTAAATAATCCCCGGGCTGCACTGCACCATCTGGTAATGGTCCGGCAAACCGTTCAGCGCTTCGGAAGCGCCAAGGAACAGATAACCGCCCGGCTTCAACGTGCTGTGAATGCGCAACAGGATGTCTTTCTTCACTTCGGCAGAGAAGTAGATCAACACGTTGCGGCAGAACACGATGTCGAACTTGCCCAGCGCGGCATAGCTGTCGAGCAGGTTGAACGAGCGGAATTCCACGCGGTTCTTGATCGGCGCCTTGATCACCCAGCGCCCCGGCCCTTTCGGGTCGAAGTAACGCTGCAGACGTTCCGGCGACAAACCGCGACCGATCGCCAGGCTGTCGTACTCGCCCGTCTTGCAGTTGGTCAGCATCAGGCCGGACAAATCAGTAGCAACGATCTGCACACCCATCTTCAACTGGCCCAGGTTGCTGCGCTCGAACTCGTCGATCGACATCGACAGCGAGTACGGTTCCTGGCCCGACGAGCAGGCTGCCGACCAGATCCGCAGACGCTGGTTGGGGCTGGCCTTGATCGCTTCAGGCAGTACCTTGTTCTTCAAGACTTCAAACGGATAGGTATCACGAAACCACAGGGTTTCGTTGGTCGTCATGGCATCGACCACCTGCTCGCGCAAACCGCTGCGCGGCTGGGTCTGGATGCGCTGAACCAGCTCACCCAGGGATTTGATGCCTTGCTGCTCCATCAGTTTGTTGAGACGGCTCGAGACCAGGTACTGCTTGTTTTCACCGAGCAAAATGCCACAGGCTTTTTCCAGGAAGACCCGGAACTGTTCGAAATCCAAATTACCCGTAGACAATGATGCCGCCTCTTAAATCGTGTTGACCGCCAAGGGCAAAACGCCCTTAGCTGATATCTGCTGCTTTGATCCGGTCGACTACCCGGGATGCCAGGTCATCAGGACGGAATTTGGCCAGGAAGTCATCGGCACCGACTTTCTTGACCATCGCCTGATTGAATACCCCGGACAACGAAGTATGCAGGATGATGTGAAGCTTTTGCATGCGCGGGTCAGCGCGGATCTCGGCCGTCAGGGTGTACCCGTCCATCTCCGGCATCTCGATGTCGGAGATCATCATCAGGAACTCTTCTTCCGGCTTCTTGCCCTCATCGACCAGCTTGCGCAAGTAATCCAGCGCCTGCTTGCCGTCGTTCAGCGCCACCACTTCGACGCCGACCGTCTGCAGGCAACGCGTGACCTGCTTGCGCGCCACTGACGAGTCATCGACCGTCAAGACCCGCAGCGACAACGCCTTGGTCTGGGTCTCGACATCGACCACGCCCACCGAAATCGCTTCCGGTGTCGGCGCAACTTCCGCCAGCACTTTCTCGACGTCGATGATTTCGACTAACTGATTGTCCACCCGAGTCACAGCGGTCAGGTAATGATCGCGACCCGTGCCCTTGGGCGGCGGATGAATCTCTTCCCAGTTCATGTTGACGATGCGCTCCACCGAGCGGACCAAGAAACCCTGGGTCTTGGTGTTGTACTCCGTGATGATCACGAACGGATTGTTCTTGTCTTTCAACGCACCCGAGCCGGTCGCCATTGCCAGATCCAGGATCGGAATGGTCGCCCCTCGAATATTCGCCACCCCGCACACGACAGGACTGGACTTGGGCATCAACGTCAGCGACGGGCATTGCAGCACTTCCCGCACCTTGAACACGTTGATTCCATAGAGCTGCTGACCGTCAAGACGGAACAACAACAGCTCCAGGCGATTCTGCCCCACCAGTTGCGTGCGCTGGTTCACCGAATCCATTACACCAGCCATGCCCAGACTCCTACATCAACGCCAAGTGTTGTTGCGACGCACATTCATTGCTAAACGGCACGGCGCTTGCTTTTTAACTCGTATGAACGCTCAAACGACATTTTTCCGACGCCTGACATCGCCCCTCCGCAGAGGGCTCTGTGCCGCGTGCGCCATTTGCTGCTTTTTTGCTGGCAGTCCTGCCATTGCTGATGCGGTTACCTTGCCTGACATGCTTATCGGCGTCACTCAGGGCTTTCTTGAGTTCACCGTAGAAGACTATCTGGCCACCAGTCAAACCGAAGGCCGCTATGAAATCGAGGTCAAGCAACTCGATCCACGTATGCGCATGCCTATGTGCGACAAGGAATTGACAGCCACTTTGGAGAGCCCGGCACGTCCTTTGGGCCGGGTAACCGTGAAGGTTCGCTGTGAAGGATCCTCACCCTGGACCGTGTTCGTGCCCGCTCAAGTCCGCCTGTTTCGCGAGATTGTCACCACCACCCGGCCACTCAAGCGTGCCGGAATTATCGAACCGCAAGACGTGACCTTGCGCGAACGCGACGTCAGCCTGATCAATCAGGGCTTTCTGACCTCGGTGGACGAAGCGATCGGGCAAAAATTAACCCGACCAACGGTCGCCGATCAGGTGATTACCCTGGTGCATCTGGAACAGGCCGAAGTCATTCGCAAAGGCGATCAAGTGGTGATTACCGCCCGCAGCGGTACGCTGGCGGTACGGATGCCGGGCGAAGCCCTGTCCAACGGCGGATTGAAAGAACAGATCAGGGTGAAAAACCTCAACTCCCAACGGGTCATCAAGGCGCAAGTCACCGCGCCAGGCCAAGTGGAAGTAGCGATGTAGAAAACTGGCGCTGATCCCGGCTGTTCCCTAAACTGTGCCGCAGCAGGACTCGCGCCGGCGCATGCAAGGTTCGTTGGTAAATGCGCCTAAAGTTTTCCAGGGGATGGCCGAAAACATGGCAAGCGTCCAAATTCCCAGAGGTTTTTATCATGGTCATCGATTTCAGCCGTTTGAACAGCTCCTCGTCACTTACGGGCAGTACACGTACCAGCAACGCCAAGGACACCGCCGAAACCGGCACCTCCGCGCCGCTGAATACCCAGGCCGAACCGGCCAGTACCGCAAAAAGCGGGGAATCGGTACACCTCAGCAATGAGGCTCAACAGTTGCAGAAGGTCACTGACAAGCTGCGCGATCAACCTGCTGTCGACAAAGCCCGTGTGGCCGAGTTGAAAGCCGCGATTGCCGATGGCAGCTATAAAGTCGACAGCAACCGTGTAGCCAGCAAACTGCTCAACTTCGAAGCCCAGCGCTAGGCCAACGCCAGCGCCAGGCTTTTGGACGCTTAAAACCCAAGGCCAGCCATGCACGACACTAATTTATTGCAACTGATCATCGACGACTTTGCTCCAGCTCAACAATTGCTGGAGTTATTGCAAACCGAGTCCCTCGCTTTGCACGGTCGTGACATGCCCCTGCTGGAAGAAGTTCTGGCACGCAAACAGGCGCTGATCATTCTGCTCGAACAGCATGGCCGCAAACGCAGCGAGATCCTCGCCAGCCTTAACCTGCCGCCCAATCGGCAGGGGCTTGAGCAATTGGCCAGCCAATCGAGCATTGGCGAACAATTGCTCAGCCAGAGCGATTTCCTCACCGACCTCATCGCGCAATGCCAGGCGGCCAACGTCAACAATGGCCAATCGATCCTGGTCCAGCAGGCCGCCACGGCCAATCAGCTGAAGATCCTCACCGGCGGCGAGCCGCCAGCGCTCTACGACGCCAGCGGTGCCTTCTCCAAGCTTGCGAAGCCGCGCGCGCTCAGTCAGGCGTGAGCCGTTCGATGCCTGCGCTCTATCAACCTGCGAAACATGCTGGCAAAATGCTGGCTAGTCGTAGTCAAATTTTGTCTGGAGATTGATTCAACGTGTCCAACGTCCTTAGCGCGGATGATGCTCCGCAGCCACCAAAGGTGCTCACCACACCTCTGGAAATCTCCAGCAACCTGCGCCAGCTGCAAGAAAGCCATGATCCGCTGATCATCACCTTCCACGAGCGCAGCCAGCGTTTCCAGAGTTACCTGATCAAGGTCGACCGTGACACCGGGACGATCGCTCTGGACGAAATGATCCCGCGCGACGGCGAGCGTTTCTTGCAGGCCGGTGAGCCGTTCAAGGTCGAAGGCTTCCACGATGGCGTGCGCATCGCCTGGGAATGCGACGGTACGCTGAATATCGAAGAGTCCGAAGGTGATCGCTTTTACACCGGCGAGCTGCCGACCGAAGTGGTCTACCACCAGCGTCGCAACGCCTTTCGCGCAGCGCTGAAACTGACCGATCTGGTCAGCGTTGAACTCGGCGGCGAAAAGCTCAAGTCGCCGATCAACGGCAAGCTGCTGGATATTTCCGCCACCGGTTGCAAACTGCGCTTCGAAGGCGACATCACTGACCGCCTGCAACTGGGCCAGGTCTACGATCGCCTGATCGCCCCGCCACTGTTCGGTAACCAGCCGACCTCCGTCGAACTGCGTTATCTGCACTTCGAAGAAAAACTCAACATCACCTTTGCCGGTTTGCGCTTCCACAACATCAGTGGCCAGGCTGCCCGCAACGTTGAGCGTTTTGTGTATCAATTGCAGCGTGAAGCACGGCGTTTCGACAAAGACGACATGTGATTCAGACGCGCAAACAAGAAGGGCAGTCCTTGGCGGGACTGCCCTTTTTTGTACCTGCTCCAATGATCCGACAGCAATGAGCTCCCTGTGATGAGGGGATTTATCCCCGATGGGCTGCGAAGCGGCCCCAAATACTGACCCCGCATTTCTCCTGACTGATCGCATTGAATGGCTGGCGGCTGCTGCGCAACCGAACGGGGATAAATCCCCTCGCCACAGAGACTGTGGTCGACTGCTGGGACTCTGTTCACTGCAGAGTCATAGGCTCACTACTGATGGCTGCGACTCCAGGATATCAAGGTCTGCCACCACTGATGTCCGGTGTCGGTTTATCGCTGTCGTCATCCGCACCAGTCTCGACCGCAGGTTCAGGCTGCACCTCAGGCTCCGGATCAGGTTGCGACTCAGGCTCCGGTGCCACGGTGTTCTGCATCTGATCCTGCACTACCTGCTCATCCACGCGCGGGTCCAGCGCAGCCACCAGTGGTGAACTGGACATGCTGTCCGGCATTGCCACGTGATGCAGCGGCGCATCGTCGACCTGATGCAAGTTGGTCACGGCTTTCGGGCGGATTCGCCACACCAGCACCAAGGCAAAGAAGCTGAAGAACGCATACAGACTCTGGCTGCCAAACAGCTTCATCAGCACACCCGCGAGTAACGGCCCGATGCTCGCACCGACACCGTAGGTCACCAACAGCATCGCCGTCAGCGAAACCCGGCGATCACCCTCGACGTGGTCATTGGAGAAGGCCACCGCCAGCGGATACAGACAGAACTGCACCAGCGAACAGAAGAAACCGACAATGAACAACACCTCCAGCGGCACCTGCGGCATGATCGCCAACGGCAACGCCGCGACCGCCAGAAACCCGGCAAAACAGCGAATCAGCAAGGCCCGGTCGTAACGGTCGGACAACCAGCCCAACGGCCACTGCACCAACAAACCGGCAAAGATGCAGCTACCCATGAACAAACCGACCTGTTCGGTCGACAGCCCTTGCTGCGAGGCATACAAAGGTGCCAGACCGTAGAACGAACCGATGATCAGACCGGCACCGAGCACGGTACTCAGCGACTGCGGCACGCGCTTGATAAAGAAGCGCGGCTCCATCGGCGCCGGATGCAGCGGCGCCGGGTGAATCCGTCGCGTCAATGTCACCGGGACCAGGCACAGCGCAAAGCACAGGGCGACCAGCATCAGCAGCTCCAGGCCCAGGCCCGGGTGCATGACCAGAATCAGTTGGCCCAGCACCAGGCCAAGATACGAAGCGATCATGTAGCCACTGAACACCAACCCCCGCTGGTTGGCGTCCGCCTGCTCATTGAGCCAGCTTTCGATCACCATGTATTGGCACATCATGCCCAGACCGACGATGGTCCGCAGTACCAGCCATGCCGGCAGCCAATCGACCAGACCATGACCGAGCACCGCCGCCCCGACAATGCCGGCACACGCCGAATACGCCCGGATATGCCCGACCCGCGCAATCAGCCGGTGGCCAATCTTGCCGCCCAGCACCAGACCGAAATAGTTGGCCGCCATCAGCGCGCCGACCCACAGCCCATCGACATGGTCAGCGGCCAGGCGCAACGCCAGGTAAGTAGAGAGAAGGCCCGAGCCGATCAACATCATCAGCGAGGCGAAATACAGCGCTCGAAAGGATTTCCAGATTTGGCGCATCGGCGTTCCGAGCGGCTCCTTGCAGTGAATACCGGGCTATCAAAACGATAGCCCGATGGCGACAGTTCGTCAGGCCTGGGCTGCTAGAACACGCCGTTCCCAGGGAGTGATTTCATCAAAGAAGCTGGTCAACTCCATGGTCTTCGAAGCGATGTAGCCTTCGATGAACTCCTGTCCGAACAGTTCCCTCGCCAATTGGCTACGTTTCAGACGATCAAGCGCGGCATGCAAGGTACATGGCAGCGAAAGGTTGTCCGGCACCTCGAACTCCCCTTGAATGGCTTCAGTCGGCTCCAGCTCATGCTCGATACCGTGCAAGCCCGCAGCCAGACTGGCGGCAATCGCCAGATACGGGTTGGCGTCGGCGCCTGGCAAACGGTTTTCGACCCGACGAGCGACCGGCGAACTGGCGGGAATACGCAAGCCGGCGGCGCGATTGTCATGGGACCAGCAGGCGTTGTTCGGCGATGCGTAGGGATGGCACAAGCGCTGGTAGGAGTTCACGTTGGGTGCAAACAATGCGGTGAACTCAGCCATGCCCGCCTGCTGCCCACCGATGAAGTGGCGGAACATTGCCGTCGGCTGGCCGTTTTCGTCGCTGAAGACATTCTTGCCACTGTTGATGTCGACGATGCTCTGGTGAATATGCATCGAACTGCCCGGCGTATGCGCCAGCGGCTTGGCCATGCACACCACGGTCAGACCGTGCTTGAGCGCGACTTCTTTGAGCAGGTGTTTGAACAGAAACGTCTGATCGGCCAGCAGCAACGGATCGCCGTGCAGCAGATTGATCTCGAATTGGCTGACGCCCATTTCGTGCATGAAAGTGTCGCGCGGCAGGCCGAGGGCGGCCATGCATTTGTAGACTTCGCTGAAGAACGGACGCAGACCGTTGTTGGAACTGACGCTGAACGCCGACTGGCCATCTTCGCGACGACCGTCGAGGCCGACTGGTGGGCGAAAGGGTTGGGTCGGGTCGGTGTTGGGGGCGAAGATAAAGAATTCCAGCTCGGTCGCCACCACCGGCGCCAGACCGCGCGCCGCGTAACGTGCGATGACCTTCTTCAACTGGCCACGGGTCGACAGATTGGAGCTTTCGCCGGTTAGTTCATCGGCGTCGCAAATGGCCAGGGCACGCGGATCGTCGCTCCACGGCAAGCGATGGATCTGGCTCGGTTCGGCAATCAGGGCGAGATCGCCGTCATCGCTGCCGTAAAACCGCGCCGCGGGATAACCACCCATGATGCATTGCAGCAGCACACCACGCGCCAGCTGCAAACGCCGCCCTTCGAGGAAACCCTCAGCGGTCATTACCTTGCCTCGCGGCACGCCATTCAAATCCGGCGTGACACATTCAATCTCATCAATGCCCGTCAATCGCTGTGCGAGTGAACGCTGGCCATCGGTTGTCATGACGCTATCCTTGTTATTGTGCGAGCCGCGAACGGCGACTCGTACAAAATAGGCTTCGGCTGTTCGCAATATCAAGCAGCGTCACACAAAATAACCACACTCGAAAGCGCCCTCTGTAGGAGCTGCCGAAGGCTCGGGCCGCGATCGGACGATCTTTTGATCTTGCTTTCAAGAACAACATAAAAAGATCGCAGCCTTCGGCAGCTCCTACACAAGGCATGCGTTCAGGGCAGGTAGAGGCTGAATATGCCGCCGCCCAACGGGCCGCCGTTGCGGATTTCCGTGCGACCTTCAACACCGTTGCGCTGATGCAGCGCTGCGATGCGGTTGGCGAAATACAAACCGAGCCCGGTGCTGCCACTGCTGTGGTTGATGCCCTGCACGTAATCGGCCTGACGCTCAAGCATCTCGGCCGGGTAACCGTCGCCGTCGTCGTTGATGCTCAGGACCAGTTGCCCGGCCTCGTCGCTGACGGTAATCAGCAGAGATTCGCGGGCATAGCGAATCGCATTGTTGATGCAGTTGCCGAGCACCGAGGCGACCAGCTCGCGATCAAAGAACCCCAGCGGGCTCAGCGGATCAACCTCATAAGTAGCGACGATGCCGCGACTGGCGAACACCTCTTGATGCGACGCCAATTGCGCTTCGATGAAGTCATCGAGCTCGTGATAGGCCGGTTGCAGTGGCAGCTGGTTGACGCCGAGCTTATACAGCCCGAGCAACTGCACCAGCATGCCGTTGAGATGGGCGAACTCGAAGTCGATCACGCCCGGCTCCGCGCCTTGGCGCTGCGCCTCAGGCAAACGCGCCAGCCATTGGCTGTGGGCCTGCATGAGCATGGCCAGCGAGTTCTTCATGTCGTGGACGGTGGAGGCGATCACCGTGGAAAAATCCAAAGCCTGCGGGTCGTGATTCATTCGCCAAACGCCTTGCTTTTCAGCTTCTGATAACGCGCATGACGCGCGTCGGTGTCGGGCATCAGGCCAACCATTTTCAGGCAGGCCCGACATTCTTCCAGCTCCGCCGACGGCACCGACGTGTCGGTGCCGTGCAGCAGCGACTGGGCCATGTTCAGCGCGATACTGATGTTCTTCGGTTGCATCTTCAGCGCCTTGCGGAACACCTCGCGGGCCTCCACCAGATTGCCGGTCTTGTACACGCGTACGCCCTGACGGTTGAGATCGGCAGCGGCGTTACTGGAACTGAGGATAGTCGGGTCGTCGGTCAGCTTGGCGATGTCTTTCATCACCGCCGGATCGTCGCCATAGATTTCCGCGCAGCTCTTGAGCATCGAGGTGCCCGCCTCGGCCTGACCGAGCATTTGCAGTTGCTTGGCGACCAGCAGCGCCGCCTCCGGACTCATGAACTGCTCCATGCCGTCGAGGCGCATCAACGCCTGCTCGGTGAGCTTGTCGGCGGTCTCGGCATCATTGAGCAGCAGGCTGGTGGCCTTCATCAGACGCGCACGAATCTGCAGGCCCGGATCAGTCGGGTTCTCTTTGGCCACGGCACTGAGCGTAGTGTTGATCTCCAGCCGCGTGCGCGTGTCGAGACCGCGCTCGCTGCCCTTGCTGATCAGCGCATGGGCCAGCCCAAGGTTACTTTCCGGATCCTTGAATCGCGACTGTGCGCCTTGCGCCACGGCTTGCCGATAGGCGCGCGAGGCGGTGTCGAAATCTTCGTTGGCCATCGCCAGTTTGCCGAGCAAGGCCTGGCGACGTACCGCCAACGGCGACAGACGAATCGCCTCTTCCAGCACCTGCTGTGCGCCTTTGGTGTCACCTTCGGACACCAGCACGTCGGCCATGCCGTCATACAGCGAAGGCATCATCGGAAACACCTTCAAGGCTTTTTCGTAAACACCTTTGGCCTGTGCCACCTGACCGCGCTTGAACAACAATTTGCCCAGCCCGGCGAACGCCCATGGCAGCGGTCGGTCAGCGATGATGCTGTCGTAAAGACGCTCCAGCGCTTCATTCTGGTTCATGTCGCGCAATGCATCGGCACGGTAGCGCAGGCACAGCGGCGAATAACGAATGTCCTGCTTGCACAGAGCGATGCAGGCATTGAGCACCTCAACCGGTTTGCCGCGATCGAGGGCTTGCAGAATCGGTTTGAGCAATGTCTTGCGCTGCTCCAGACGCTCCAGGCGCTGGGCCAGGCCAGAGCGGTTGAACGGTTTGGTCAGGTAAGCATCGGGCTCGTGCTCCAGGGCACTGAGCACCATCGCCTGACTGGTCTCGGCGGTGACCATGACGAATACCGCCTCATGGCTGATGAGCTTTTCCAGCATCAGGTCTTCGAGTACCTGCTGGCCGTTCTTCTTGCCGTCGCCGAGATGGAAATCCTGCAGAATGAAATCATAGGACTTCTGCGCACACATCTTCAGCGCCTGCTCGCCGGTGTCGGCGGTGTCGACGTCCTTGACCCCGAGCTCGCGCAGCATTGAGCGAACGGAACTGCGGAAATCCGAGAAATCATCGACGATCAGAAAACTCTTTTGGTGATACGACAGCATCGAAGATTTCCAGGCAATTGAAGTGAGGGCAATTTCAGGCGCGCAGATGATAGCTGGCGGCCAAATGCTATCAAGCGATTTCGCGCGACTTTTAAGTCACCGAATGGGTTATCGGCCAGAAGTGCGGTTCCCTGAAGCCGGCACTTCAAGATTCCTCGTCCAACGATTACCCTGCGCGCCGGTACAACTACTCAATACGGGACTTACTTCGTGTACATCAAAGGACGCGGCATCGTGTCCGCCTGTGTATTGCTGTTTATTCAGCAGGCAATGGCGGCTGGAATGGATTGCACAAAAGCGGCAAATGCCGTCGAAAACACCATTTGCGCGAATAACCAGTTGCATGAGCTGGACGCGCAGATGGGTACGGTTTACCGCGGATTGATGAAGGTTTCAGCAGACGCTAAACCTGAACTAAAGGTGTCGCAACGTCAGTGGCTAAACACCCGCGATGAGTGCACGGATGATGTCTCTTGCCTTGAACAACGTTATCGCGAGCGCCTGCAAGTATTAAAAGCGCAATGGAAGGAAGCGGTTGTCTACAAGCCGAACGACAGTGACGAACAAGCGCTGGACGATCTGCAAAAGCGTATTCGAGCGGCGAGCAAAAGTGATCCGCAGTTTGCCCTGGAACGGACGCTCGCTTCTTTAGCGATCCATAGTCCACTGACTGTGTTTGACGCAGAACCAGATGAGGGTGAATACGCCGAAAAAACCCACTTCCCGAAGAACATCCCTAAGGGTGTTACCCAAAGTGAGTGGAAGGCCCTGCAGGCGTCCAACCTGGACGCGGACACCGAGCAGGGGCAGACCACGTTCAACCTGCTGGATCTGGACGAAGACGGCCAACGCGATCTGGTTGTCCAGACTTACACCGGTGGCACGGGGCTGTTCAGTTTCTACGAAACCTATCGCCGTGATGGGGACCGCTTCATTCGCAGAACCGCTGCACTTGGCGAGGAATCGGGGGTCGGCAGTTCGTTGTATTCCATCAGTGGTCGGGGCGCCAATCAGGCAGTTAACTGGATCAGCATTCGTGGCAAGGTCTACGCCGCCTATCGCGACAGCAACTATGGCGTTGATCAGGTCTATTTACTCAGCCCGCTGCAAGTCAATGTCGAAGTGCCCACGCTGACGGTTAACTATCGCTATCAACTCAGCATTCCCCGTACCCAGACGAAAGAAGACCACAAGACGCCTTACACGCTGAATCCGGAACTCCACCGCGCACTTGCAAAAGGTCTGGCCACGGTCGGTAAAGACTCCTCCGACACTGGCGGGGAAAGAAAACCGCTGTGCCCTATTCCTGCGTCAGCAGAGGAACCCGAGGAGTATTACGGTTATGGCGCGGGCTATTATGTGGTCGAAACGATCGCCGACTTTCCGGTGCATATCGGTAATGAATGTTTTGTCGCCAGATTGAACGACCATTTCGGCAACTACGACAAGAAAGACGGGCTGTACGCGCAACTGACAATGCGTAAACCGGGCTCGATAGAACAAGAGCGCGAGTATGAAGTCCATGGGCGGCGACGCATTACTCAGGTCGGTACTTCAATGGGTAAAGCTGGAGGCGGCGCCGCGGATTAATCTGCGACATACCTTCATGGATATGCCCCGACAGGCCACCCTGTTCGGGGTTTTTGGCTATGTACTGCCAGGCCTGAAACTTTCCTGCGGGCAAAACAA
>NZ_AKJD01000114.1 GCF_000282515.1 Pseudomonas sp. GM80 | reverse complement strand
TCCTTGATACCCCCCTGTAGGACCTGCCGCAGGCTGCGATCTTTTGACCTTGATCTTCTTAACAGCAAAATCAAAAGATCGCAGCCTTCGGCAGCTCCTACAGGGTTCCAGCACAGTGCCTGGATGGGCGCTGTGCACTTTTATATGGCAGTCAGATACCTTCGAGCATAGCGTCTGCCGGCGCATCGGCGCGTTGCTTGGCGGTCAGTTGGAAATACAAGTAACCGGCGGCCATGAAACCGAGGAATACACAGCCGATCAGCGTGTTGAACCACGCCATCGCCACCAGACACACCACCGCCAGAAACAGCGCGATCGCCGGCACCACCGGATAGCCCGGCGCGCGGAAGGTGCGTTCCAGGTTCGGCTCGGTTTTGCGCAGTTTGAACAGGCTGAGCATGCTGATGATGTACATCACGATGGCGCCGAACACCGACATGGTGATCATCGCCGCCGTCAGGGTCATGCCTTGCAGATTGACCAGACCGTCGCTGTAGATTGCCGCAATGCCGATCACTCCACCGGCCAGAATCGCCCGGTGCGGGGTCTGGAAGCGCGAGAGTTTCGCCAGCCCCTTAGGCAGATAACCTGCGCGGGCGAGGGCGAAGAACTGACGCGAGTAACCGAGGATGATCCCGTGGAAACTCGCCACCAACCCGAACAGGCCGATCCACACCAGCATGTGCATCCACGTCGAGTTATTGCCGACCACGGCTTTCATCGCCTGCGGCAGCGGATCGTTGATGTTCGACAGCTGACGCCAGTCGCCAACGCCGCCAGCCATGACCATCACGCCGATGGCCAGAAACACCAGGGTCAGAATGCCGCTGACATAAGCTTTGGGAATCGTGCGTTTCGGGTCTTTGGCTTCTTCGGCCGCCATGGCCGCGCCTTCGATGGCGAGGAAGAACCAGATCGCAAAGGGTATCGCGGCAAAAATGCCCGGGATTGAGGCCACGGTGAACTCATTGGAGCCCGACCAGCCATTCAGTACGAAATTGCTGAAGCTGAAACCTGGCGCAACCACGCCCATGAACACCAGCAGCTCGGCGACGGCGAGCACAGTGACCACCAGTTCGAAAGTCGCGGCGATGCTGACGCCGAGGATGTTCAAGGTCATGAAGACGAAATACGCGCCGACGGCGGCGATCTTCGGATCAAGCTCCGGATACTGCACATTTAGGTAAGCGCCGATGGCCATGGCAATGGCCGGTGGCGCGAAGACGAACTCGATCAGCGTGGCGATGCCGGCGATCAATCCGCCTTTCTCGCCGAACGCCCGACGGCTGTAGGCAAATGGCCCGCCGGCGTGTGGGATGGCGGTGGTCAATTCGGTAAAGCTAAAGATGAAGCAGGTGTACATCGTCGCGACCATCAACGCCGTGACCAGAAAACCCAGAGTGCCGGCGGTGCCCCAGCCGTAACTCCAGCCGAAGTACTCGCCGGAAATCACCAGGCCGACGGCAATGCCCCAGAGGTGCAGAGTGCCGAGTGTGGGTTTGAGCTGTGTGGTTGAAGTCATAAGTCCTCGCTGTCTTTTTTATTGTTCGATTTTTTGGACTTGCGGGTGTGGCGGTTGGGTGGATGGGTGCTGTTCACGCAGCGACAATTTCAGTGCAAAACCTGAATGACGGGTACGCAAGGGCCGTGCCAGAGCGGCCAGACCTTTTGTGTTGTGTCATTCAGGATGCCATCGCTGGCAAGCCAGCTCCCACAGGGATCTCTGCCGATCTCAATAATGGGGACACCACCGAAACCTGTGGGAGCTGGCTTGCCAGCGATGACATTTGAACGGGCGACACAGGAATATCCGTGTCGCCCTCAGGTTTTAGAAGAAGCCCAACGGATTGATGTCGTAGCTCACCAGCAGGTTTTTCGTTTGCTGATAGTGATCGAGCATCATCTTGTGCGTCTCACGTCCCACGCCGGACTTCTTGTAACCGCCAAACGCAGCATGCGCCGGGTACAGGTGGTAGCAGTTGGTCCACACGCGACCGGCCTTGATCGCACGGCCCATGCGGTAGGCGCGGTTGATGTCGCGGGTCCACAGGCCGGCGCCGAGGCCGAACTCGGTGTCGTTGGCGATCGCTAGCGCTTCGGCTTCATCCTTGAACGTGGTGATACTCACCACCGGCCCGAAGATTTCTTCCTGGAACACGCGCATTTTGTTGGTGCCCTTGAGCAGGGTCGGCTGGATGTAATAGCCGGTCGACAGATTGCCCTCGAGTTTTTCCACCTTGCCGCCGGTCAACAGCTCGGCGCCTTCGCCCTTGGCGATTTCCAGGTACGAAAGGATTTTGTCGAATTGCTGCTCGGACGCCTGCGCGCCGACCATGGTGTCGGTGTCCAGCGGATCGCCACGTTTGATTTGCAGGACTTTCTTCATGACGACGGCCATGAACTCGTCGTAGATCGATTCCTGTACCAGTGCGCGCGATGGGCAAGTGCAGACTTCGCCCTGGTTGAAGAACGCCAGCACCAGACCTTCAGCGGCTTTCTCAATGAAGGTCGGCTCGGCCTGCATGATGTCTTCGAAGAAGATGTTCGGCGATTTGCCGCCCAGCTCTACGGTAGACGGAATGATGTTCTCGGCCGCACATTTCATGATGTGCGAGCCCACCGGGGTCGAGCCGGTGAAGGCGATCTTGGCGATGCGTTTGCTGGTGGCCAGTGCTTCGCCGGCTTCTTTGCCATAGCCCTGAACAATGTTCAGCACGCCCGGCGGCAGCAGATCGCCGATCAGTTCCAGCAACACGGTGATGCCCAGCGGAGTTTGCTCGGCAGGCTTGAGTACCACGCAGTTACCGGCGGCCAGCGCTGGTGCGAGTTTCCACGCGGCCATCAGGATCGGGAAGTTCCACGGGATGATCTGCCCGACCACGCCCAGCGGTTCATGAATGTGATACGCCACGGTGTTGCCGTCGATTTCGGCAGCGCTGCCTTCCTGGGCGCGCAGGCAACCAGCGAAGTAGCGGAAATGGTCGGCAGCCAGCGGGATGTCGGCGTTGAGGGTTTCGCGGATGGCTTTGCCGTTGTCCCAGGTTTCGGTGATCGCCAGCAGTTCGAGGTTCTGTTCGATGCGGTCGGCGATTTTCAGCAGGATCAGCGAGCGCGCCTGCACGGAGGTGGAACCCCACGCATCGGCAGCGGCGTGAGCAGCGTCCAGTGCCTTGTCGATGTCTTCGGCAGTGGAACGCGGGAATTCGGCAATCGGTTGGCCATTCACTGGCGAGGTGTTGGTGAAGTACTGACCTTTGACAGGTGCGACGAACTCGCCGCCGATGTAGTTACCGTACTTGCTCTTGAACGAGACTTTGGCGCCTTCAGTACCGGGGTGAGCGTAACGCATGATGATGTTCTCCTTGGCTTTGTACTTATTAGAGAAACGCGCAAGTGCGCTTGCTATAAGCGTAGAGCAAAGGTCGGGCCACTGCCGTGCAGGTCAGGCAAATCAAGGTGTTGCGTGGTTTTTGTCGGACGAGCGGATTGCCCCTGTGACGGTATCGGTACAGGTGGGGTGACAGTTTGTACCGCTTTTGGCACAGCGTGTGACCGGGCAGTCTTGCCAGCATTGCAATGGTGCTTGAGCTGGAGGATGCTCAGCCAACAGCAACCCCTGTAGGAGCTGCCGAAGGCTGCGATCTTTTGATCTTGATCTTCAAAAATACAAGATCAAAAGATCGCAGCCTGCGGCAGCTCCTACACGGGGAATATGGAGAACAATAAGAAATGCACGACAATCATTTGAGTCGCCATGCCCAGCAGGTTCTCACCGTCAGCCAGGGCAAGCCGCACTTGCACGGACCCGGTGCTGATCCTTCGATTGCCCGGTCGTGGCTGCGCTGTCTTGAGGACTATCATCTCGACCCGGCGCTGAGCATGGCGCCGACCGTGCTCGAACATGGCCGCGTCCTCGAAAGCCGCGAACGTCTGCAACAAGTGCTGCAGATCGCCGGCAATGAAATGAGCAGCCTCCATCAACAACTTTCCGGCGCCGGCCACGCAGTGCTGCTGACCGATGCGCGCGGGGTGATCCTCAACTGCGTCACCGCGCCCGCCGAACGCAAGATTTTCGAACGCGCCGGCCTCTGGCTCGGGGCGGACTGGAGCGAGGCCTGCGAAGGCACCAACGGCATCGGCACCTGCCTGGTCGAACGTCAGGCGCTGACCATTCATCAGGACGAACACTTTCGCGGGCGCCACACCGGGTTGACCTGTTCGGCGAGCCCGGTGTTCGACCCGCATGGTGAATTGCTCGCGGTACTCGACGTGTCCTCGGCCCGCCACGATGTCTCGCGGCAGAGCCAGTTCCACACCATGGCGCTGGTCAATCTGTCGGCGAAGATGATTGAGAGCTGCTATTTCCTGCGCTGTTTCGATAACCAATGGTTGCTGCGTTTCCACTTGCAGGCCGAGTCTGTCGGGTTGTTCAGCGAAGGTTTGCTGGCGTTTGACGGCGAAGGACGGATCAGCGCGGTTAATCAGAGTGCGCTGAACCTGCTCGGGCATATTCGCGGCGGGCTATTGGGGAAACCTGTCGAGGCGTTCTTCGATTGTTCGCTGGATGAGTTGCTCGGACGCGCCAGCGCGAATGCCAGCGCCAGTTGGCCGTTGCGCACCCGTGATGGTCGCCATCTGTTTGCCGTGCTGCGCGGTGAGTCGCGTAAAACGGCGCCGAGCATGCCCGCGCCAATGGTGGCTGAGGCTCCCCGGCTGTCGGGCATCTGTCTCGGTGATGAGGCGTTGCAGGCGGACTTCCGCAAATCGCTGCGTGTTTTTGAACGCGATGTGCCGCTGCTGATCAACGGCGAAACCGGCTCCGGCAAAGAAGCTTTCGCCAAGGCCGTGCATCAGGCCAGTCAGCGTTCGAGTAAAGCCTTCGTCGCCCTCAACTGCGCGGCGATCCCGGAGAGCTTGATCGAGAGCGAACTGTTCGGGTATCGCGGCGGCAGTTTCACCGGCGCACGCAAGGACGGCATGCGCGGCAAGTTGCAGCAGGCCGATGGCGGTACGTTGTTTCTTGATGAAATCGGCGACATGCCGTTGGCTTTGCAGACGCGCTTGTTGCGGGTGCTGGAGGATCGGCAAGTGGTGCCGATCGGCGGTGAGCCGGAGTCGGTCAACGTGCGGATCATCAGTGCCACGCACCGCAATCTGCTGGAGCGGGTTGCCGACGGCAGCTTCCGTGAGGATCTGTATTACCGCTTGAATGGGCTGGAAGTGGCGTTGCCGGCCTTGCGCGAGCGCAGTGATAAATCGCAGTTGCTGGATTTTCTACTGGCCGAAGAGGCGGGCGGCGATACGATCATCATCGAAGAGTCGGCGCGTCAGGCGCTGCTGGCGTTCAACTGGCCGGGGAACGTGCGGCAGTTGCGCAATGTGCTGCGCACTTTGGCGGCATTGTGTGATGAAGGGCGGATCGGCATCGAGGATTTACCGGCGATGATTCGGCAGGTGCGCCCGGCAGCGGTGGAATCCATTCCCTGCGAGCAACCGCTCGAGGATGCCGAACGATTGGCGTTGCTCAATACATTGGAGCGCACGCGCTGGCACATGACCCACACCGCTGAGCAACTTGGCGTGAGCCGCAACACCCTCTACAGAAAGCTGCGCAAACACGGTATCGCCCGAACTGCCTGAATCCCCCCGTAGGAGCTGCGGCACGCTGCGATCTTTTGATCTTGTTTTTTTTAAGGTCAAAAGATCGCAGCCTCGTTGCACTCGTCAGCTCCTACAGTCCTACAGGTGGAGCTGGTGGGGGCGGTGATCAGCTAAAGAGTGCGATTTCCCCCTCCCTACGCTAACCTGCGGCCATGTTTTACGAGGTCGACTATGCACATTCATATTCTGGGTATTTGCGGGACTTTCATGGGCTCGATGGCGGTGTTGGCCAAAGAGTTGGGCCATCACGTGACCGGCTCCGACGCCAACGTCTATCCGCCAATGAGCACGCAGCTTGAAGCCCAAGGCATTCAACTGACGCAAGGCTACGACCCGGCGCAGCTCGATCCGGCACCGGATCTGGTGGTGATCGGCAATGCCATGTCGCGCGGCAATCCGGCGGTGGAATATGTGCTGAACAAAGGCCTGCCGTACGTCTCCGGCCCGCAGTGGCTGGCCGACCACGTGCTGCAAGGTCGCTGGGTGCTGGCGGTTGCCGGCACTCACGGCAAAACCACCACCAGCAGCATGCTCGCCTGGGTGCTGGAACATGCTGGCATGAGCCCGGGCTTCCTGATTGGTGGCGTTCCGCAGAATTTCTCGGTGTCGGCGCGACTGGGCGGTACGCCGTTCTTCGTGATCGAGGCCGACGAATACGACAGCGCCTTCTTCGACAAACGCTCGAAGTTCGTTCACTACCGCCCGCGCACCGCGATCCTCAATAACCTTGAGTTCGATCACGCTGACATCTTCCCGGATCTGCCGGCGATCGAGCGGCAATTCCATCACTTGGTACGCACCATTCCGAGCGAAGGCCTGGTCATCCATCCGACCACCGAGCCGGCCTTGCAGCGTGTGATCGAAATGGGCTGCTGGACTCCGGTGCAAACCACCGGTGCCGGCGGTCAGTGGCAGGTCAAACTGCTGAGCGAAGACGGCTCGGCGTTCGAAGTGATGTTCGAAGGCGTGTCGCAAGGCACCGTCGAGTGGGAGCTGACCGGTCAGCACAACGTTGCCAACGCCTTGGCAGCGTTGGCAGCGGCGCGGCATGTTGGCGTGGTGCCATCGATGGGTATCGCCGGGTTGAGCGCGTTCAAGAACGTCAAACGCCGGATGGAGAAAGTCGCCGAAGTGCGCGGCATCACCATTTACGACGACTTCGCCCACCACCCGACCGCCATTGCCACCACCCTCGATGGCCTGCGCAAACGCATCGGCGACGCGCCGCTGATCGCGATCATCGAACCGCGCTCCAACTCGATGAAGCTCGGCGCCCACCGTGACGGCTTGCCGGCCAGCGTGGTCGATGCCGATCAGGTGATCTGGTACGCCCCGGCCAACCTGGGCTGGGATCTGGCCGGCACTGCCGCGTTGTGCACGGTGCCGTCGATTGTCAGCGATTCACTGGAAGGCATCATCGAACGCGTGAAGAGCCAGGCCCAGCCCGGCACTCACGTGGTGATCATGAGCAACGGCGGCTTCGGCGGCCTGCACGGCAAACTCGCCGAGGCGCTGCAATGAACACTCGTTTTGAGAGCAATGGCCCGGAACGCATCACGCTGGCGATGACCGGTGCGTCCGGCGCGCAGTATGGTTTGCGCCTGCTGGATTGTCTGGTGCGCGAAGATCGCGAAGTGCACTTTCTGATCTCCAAGGCTGCGCAATTGGTTATGGCCACTGAGACCGATGTGACCCTGCCGCCCAAACCGCAGATGATGCAGGCGTTCCTCACCGAATACACCGGGGCTGCCGCCGGGCAGATCCGCGTGTACGGCAAGGAAGACTGGATGTCGCCGGTGGCTTCGGGCTCCGGCGCACCGGCGGCGATGGTCGTGGTGCCATGTTCCACCGGAACGTTGTCGGCGATTGCCACGGGCGCTTGCAACAACCTGATCGAACGCGCTGCTGATGTGACGTTGAAGGAGCGCCGCCAGTTGATTCTGGTGCCGCGTGAAGCGCCGTATTCGAGCATTCATCTCGAACACATGCTCAAGCTGTCGAACATGGGCGTGACCATTCTGCCGGCGTCGCCGGGTTTCTATCACCAGCCGCAGACCATCGATGATTTGATCGATTTCGTCGTGGCGCGGATTCTCAATCTGCTGGGCATTCCGCAGGACATGCTGCCGCGTTGGGGTGAGCATCACTTGAGCAGCGATGAATAAGCTGCTGGTCATCGGGCTGGCGTTGTTGCTGAACGGGTGCGCCACGGCGCGCACGTTGGACGCGGCCAAGCCGGGGGCGCCAGTGGTGTACTCCGGGACGCGGCTGGACTTGTATGCGCTGAATGGCGGGTGCTGCGCGATGGATCGTTTCGGGGCTGCGGCGCCGAGCTATCCGGGGGTGGATCTGCCGGGCAGTGCGTTGTTGGATACGCTGTTGTTGCCGTTGTCGCTTCTTACCGTGATCGGCGTGAGTTTTCAGGCAACAGGCGGATTGTAGAAGCGCACTGAACCCCTTGTGGCGAGGGGATTTATCCCCGATCGGCTGCGCAGCAGTCGTCGCTTTTAAGATTCTGGGGGGCGCTGTGCACCCCATCGGGGATAAATCCCCTCACCACAAAGTCCTGGAACTATTTGCCGAGTTTGCGCAAATCATCCGACTCGATCACCCGCACCCCATCCTGCTCTTCCAGCGCCAATCGCCACATCGCCCGCGCCAGTTGGCACGCCTCGATACCGCGATACTTGCCCGGAATCAGCTTCGACAACGGCCCGGCCAACTGCTCGGCCAGACGTGGCTCCGTGCGTTCACCCAACAACAGTGAAGGTCGGCAAATGGTCAGCTGCGGCCAATCCTGCGCGCGCAAGGCCTGCTCCATTTCGCCTTTGACCCGGTTGTAGAAAACCGACGACTTCGGATCGGCGCCAATCGCGCTGATGACAATCAGATGCCGCGCGCCCATCTCCCGTGCACGCTTGGCGAACGCCACGACCATGTCCAGATCGACCGCGCGAAACGCCGCTTCGGAACCGGCCTGTTTGATTGTGGTGCCGAGGCAGCAATAGGCGATATCGACCCGGCCGCTGAGCTGCGGCAGGAACACCTGCGGATCGCCGACCGGGTTCTCCAGGTGCGGATGTTCCGCCAATGGCCGACGCGAAGGGGCGAGCACGCGAGAAATCGTTGGCTCGTTGAGCAAACGGTCGAGTAGATGTTCACCGGTCAAACCGGTGGCTCCGGCAAGCAATACGTGCTGAGGCGTCAAGTACATAGTGTCTCTCCCTTGATACTGTTCAGCTTAGTTGCTCTTTATCGCTCCGTCGTTCAATGCAGCACTTTGCAAAGCTTTTCTTGCTTGCTGTTTACGCAGCAGTTGCCAGTGCGCCAACACGGTTTTCGGCGCCCAGATCTGCGGCTCCGAGGCTTCGAAATTGTCCGCCAGTTCGCGTTCGGCGACGGTGGCCTTGGCCAGTTTGAAGGCTTGCTCCAGATCATCGGTCTGGTTCAGCGCCTGGGCGAACAGCGCGTCGCCGAAGTAGGTGAAGTTGGCTTCTTCCGAGCAGCCGAAGGACACGCGATCGGCGCGCGAGGCGGTCATGATCAGCGTGCGTTCGTCTTTCAGTGCCGGGATAAAACCACCGGAGTAGCAGGATGAAATGACGATGATCTTGTCACGGTTTTTCAGCGGCGCGAGCACAGCAGCGAGTTCGTCGGCGGGCAGGTCGGCCAGCTCCATGCGCGGCTGGTCGAGGACCAGTTCATGTTCGGCGGTGCCGTGGCTGGTCAGGTAGATGAACAGCAAATCTTCCGGGCCGCTGCGTTCAGCGAGGGTTTGCGCGGCGCGGCGCAGGTTCTCGCGGGTGGCCATCGGCCGGTCGCCGAGGTGGTCGCGGTGGTTGACCAGACGGATCTGGCCGTAGGCGCCGAAGCGCGTATTGAGCATGTTGGCGACATAATCGGATTCGCGCAGGAACACACTCTGCTTGCCGTCACCGCCGAGGGTCAGCGTGTACAGCTCGACCGCCGGGGTCGAGGCGGGAATGGCGGCCAAGGCGTCTTCGAGCAGGCGGCCCTGAGCAAGCAAACCGAGCTCAAGTGTATCGGGCAGCAACTTGCCATCGGCATCGCGCACGCGCTGGCCGTTGATCCAGGTGCCGCTCATGACGCTGCCATCGGTGAGCACTAAAGTGCCGCGCCCCGAGTAACTGTCGTTGTCGAAACCGCCGATGTAGAAACTGCCATCAGACAGATTCAAACGGCCCGGCCCACTGAAACGCCAGTCGCTGAACGAGCCGATGTAGTGGCTGGGGGGG